>JAUNFS010000014.1 GCA_030524925.1 bacterium
ATACAACAGTAGACCCTCTCTAAAAAGTGTCTAAATATATGATAAGTTTTCCACACTCTCAGTTGACACGGGGGGGTTGTTATATAATAAAAAAGAAAATAGGTGGTAATAGTGAGTAAAAATAAGAAGAAAATAAAAGTGTATACAGCGCTTTTGGTATCGGTGGTGTGTATAATAGGCGTGTCATACGCCTGGTTTAGGTTATACTTGTCACAGAGCGAAAATAATAGAATAGCATCAAGGACATGTTTTAGTACGACACTTACTGAAAAGACGTCTAAAATAGATTTGACAGAAGCAGTGCCAGAAAGTGATGAAAATGGACTTAGGGAGACGCCGTTTACGTTTACTTTGAAAAATAATTGTACAGGATATATTAGAGCTTATATAACAATAGATAGTGCATATAGAACGAGTACAAGTACGTCATATTTAAAAGATAATAAAATAAAAGTAAATATATCACCAACGGGAACAACTCTAAATCCATCTAGCTTGCTGACTGACAAAGAGTTAATTGAACTTGAAGGAAGTAGATTAGGGTATTCAATCATTGATGTTGGGCTAAATTCAAACGAAGAGAAGACATTTGATCTTAGAGTATGGATGGATAGCAGTACAACAGTAGATGAGGGATTAAATAAAACATGGGAAGGCAAAATAGTAGTACTAACTGAAGCTCAAAATGTTGGAGCACCAAACGGATGGAATAGTGCTAAAGATGGAAGCCTTCTTGCTGCTATAAGAAGAGATAATACTGTAAGTGAGACTTTATCAATTCCTGGGCAAGAAGCAAGCGCACATACTTTGGATGATGTATCTGCTGGAACTATAGCAGTATCAACTTATCAATCATATTATGTAACGTATGGAACTGGTTGGGAAGCAAATGGCACAGGTTTTAATTTAACAGGAACTGCTGTTACAACAAACACTTATGCCAATTCATATTCTGAACTTGTGGGTAAATATTTACCAGATTATGTTCTGTCTGAATCTGGTTCAAAAACTGCGGGTGAAATGAAAACAACAACTGATTTAGATATTGTATACTATGTTGTAAGCGCTACTTCAAGTAGTTTTACATATAAAAGATTGACTTCTAATAAAAACACTACAGAGGCTCTTTTTGCAGATACCGAAGATGATTATGGAACGAGCTATTATTTTAGAGGAGCGGTTGCGAATAATTTTGTTGAGTATGCAAATATGTGCTGGAGGATAGTAAGAGTAACAGGTAATGGCGATATAAAATTAGTTTTATATAATTATAATGGATTAACAAGTACAAATAATACTCCGTCAAGTAGCACACCTTGTAATGTGACAGGTGACGATTTAGCTTATGCAAGAAGAGAAGGAACTTCTTACCAATCAGCATTTAATAATGTCGCGACTGATAATACATATATAGGTTTAATGTATGGTGCAGCAGGAGCAAGTAGCTATGCAGAAACTCATGCTAATACTAATCCAAGTACAATATTAACTAACTTGAATAAGTGGTATACAAATGTACTTTCTAAACAAGCTGGTTTTAATGGTAATCAGTTAGCCGATACAATATGGTGTAATGACAAGAGTGTAGTAACTGAAACAACTTTTAATCCAAGAAGCTGGGAATTAGGTACAAATTATGGTTATGGAACAAATAAAAATTATTATAATGCTACTCAAAGATTTCTGCGGACAACATCTTTGAGTCCTGGAGGGACAGGGCCTAGTTTAATATGCCCAAATGATAATAATGGAGGGAAACTATCTAAATTTACTGTAAGTGATACAAACTATGGAAACGGAACATTAAGTGGTTATGCAAAAGTTGGATTACTTACTGCTGATGAAGTAGTACTTGCTGGTGGTGCTTATAGATTATCAAACGCAATAAGTTATTTATATGAAAATACTTATCCAAATCTTGATAATGATAATAATACAGCAAGATTTTGGTGGACTTTATCTCCAATTGACTTTGATGGTACCAACGCTCATGTTTGGATCGTTGAAGGTCGTTATGGTAACCTTATTCCTGGTGGTGTTATGAATGTCCAACGCACTGGCGGTGCGATAAGACCTTCTGTATCACTTAGCTCTAACATGAAAATTTCCTCAGGTGATGGCACTGCCACCAAGCCATACAAAATATCAGCATCATAAGCTTAAAAAGGATGTAAAAAAACATCTCTTTTTTCATTTTGCCATTAATGAATAACTAGTAAATAAATATGACTTTTGATATAATTAATTAGGTGATTGAAGTGCTAGAAAAATTTGTCCCAGATGTTTATCAAAAAAGCATCTATGATATAGATTATAAAAAACTTAAAAAAATAGGTATCAAATGTTTAATATTTGATTTAGATAATACAATTGCTCCTGTAACAATTCCTAAACCCACTAAAAAGGTTAGAGACTTGTTTGAAGAATTAAAAGAAACGGGCTTTAAAGTCCTAATAGTAAGTAATTCTCATAAAAAAAGAGTAGCCCCTTTTAAAGATTTATTATGTGTTGACTCAGCATATCTTGCATTAAAACCACTAAAAAGAAAATACAATAAAATTTTAAAAATGTATAATTTTAAAGAAGGCGAAATAGCTACAATTGGTGATCAGTTACTAACCGATATTTGGGGATCAAATAGAATGAACTTTTTTACCATCTTAGTAAATCCTACTAGTAAAACGGACTTTTCACTAACTAAACTAAATCGTTTCATAGAAAATACCATTTATGAAAAATTAAAAGAAAAAGACTTATTAAAAAAAGGAAGATATTATGAATAAAATATGTTATGGTTGCGGATGCAAATTACAAAATACTGACAAAGAAAAAATTGGGTACACCCCTAAAGAAGATAGTAACTACTGTCAAAGATGTTTTAGATTAATGCACTATGGAATAGATAGTGAAAATATGCCTTTTAAAACTGTTGACAATATTTTAGATTCTGTCAATAAAGACAATAAATTTGTATGTTTTCTTACTGATTTATTTAACATTAATTCTAAAATAATTGATAGCTATCATCGCATAAAAAATAAAAAAGTGCTTTTAATAAGTAAAAGTGATTTAATCCCTAAAAATATCAAATTATCTAAAATTAAGAATTTCTTAAAAGAATATTACCAAATAGATGAAGATATTATTTTTATATCAAATAGTCATAAAAGTGCTCAAAAAGTAATTTCCTATTTGCAAAATCACGATATTAGAGAAACATACCTTATGGGTCTAACAAGTAGTGGCAAATCAACTTTAATAAACAACATGCTTGATGTCACAAACTCTAAACTAAATAAAGTAGTAACTAGTTATAAACAAAATACAACTCTAGATTTTATAAGATTACAAATAAATGATATCTTAGTAATTGACTCACCTGGCTTTATCTTAAAAACTTTAAATATTAATAATAAAGATACTTTTAAATATGCCGTAAAGCCAAGGACATATCAAATGCGTAAAAACGAAGTATTAAGACTAATAGATGAATCATTTATTGGTTTTGAAAAAGATACTAGTGCTTGCTTTTATATCCCAAATAATATCAAGTCTCACAAAGATTATAAACAAAAAGCTTTTAATTACACCTTGCATGTAGAAAGTGATTCTGATTTAATAATTTTAGGCCTAGGCTTTTTAAATATCAAAAATGAAACCGATCTATACTTTTATAATTTAGATAGAGAATTAATAGAAATTCGTCCAAGCATTTTTAGAAAATAACAAAGGAGGTGCTTACTATGGACCGCATTAAAATCATGAGTGAAGACTTATCAAACAAAATAGCAGCTGGAGAAGTGGTAGAAAGAGTAGCAAATGTTATTAAAGAACTAGTAGAAAATAGTATTGATGCTAAAAGTACCAATATTAAAATAGATTTAGTCTCATCGGGTCTTAGTGAAATTAAAGTAACTGATGACGGTATTGGTATGAACTCATCTGATGCCTTAAATGCCTTTAAAAGACACGCTACAAGTAAAATATTTAAAACTGAAGACTTATTTTTCATTAATACTTTAGGTTTTCGTGGTGAAGCACTTCCTTCTATTGCCAGCGTCTCTAAAGTAACGATGGAAACTTCTGAAAAAGACGAAGGAACCAAAATAGTAATTGAAGGTGGCACTTTAAAAGAGCATGGCTTATGTAGTGCAAGGCGTGGCACCATGATAAGTGTCAAAGACTTGTTTTATAACACGCCAGCTAGATTAAAATATCTAAAAAGTGAGCAAACAGAGCTATCAAATACAACCTTTTACTTAGAAAAATTAGCTCTATCATATCCAAACATTGCTTTTACTCTAACTAACAATCAAGATATTATTATTAAAACTAGTGGTAGTGGTAATCTTCTTAAAACTATTCATGAAATCTACGGCATAGAAGTAAGTAAAAACATGGTAGAAATCACTGGCTCAAACGATGATTATGACGTTTATGGCTATATCTGTAAGCCAACTATTTTAAAAAGCAATCGTAACTACATGACAACTATCGTTAATAACCGTGTAGTTAAAAATGCCGAGCTAAATAAAGCAATCAATGACGCTTATCACACATATAAGCCTGACATTAGGTTTCCTATCGTTGTAATAACCATAAATACTGACCCAACCCTAATTGACGTAAATATCCATCCAACCAAACAAGATATTAAATTTAGTAAAGAAGATGGACTATGTAATTTAATAAGTCATTTAATTAAAGATGCTCTTTATAAAGCCTTACTAATTCCTAAAATAGAGGTCAAAACTAAAGAAGAAAGTAACAATGAAATCGCTATTAAAGAAGCCTTTGATTATCCTGAAACTTTAATTGTTAATGATGATCTCATCCCAAAAGTAAGTGAAGAAAGTCCAATTATTAAAGAAGAAACTCTAGACTTTAAACTAAACGAAAAAAACGAAGAAGTCAAACATCTAGAATTATACCCATGTGGACTAGTATTTGGTACATACATTGTCGCTCAAAATGAAGAAAGCATGTTTCTAATAGACCAGCACGCTGCTCAAGAAAGAATTAACTATGAAAGAGTTTTAAAAGCCTTACGCGAAGAAAAAATAACTACCACGGATTTACTATTTCCAATAAGCATTGAGTTTTCTCCAAGTGACTATTTAAAACTAAAAGATAAAATAAATACAATTGAAGAACTTGGTTTTAAAATAGAAGAATTTGGTATTAACACCATTATTGTTAAAACTCATCCAACTTGGCTTATTGAGGGCTATGAAGAAAGTCAAATCAGAACCATTTTAGATTTAATAATTAATATGAGTACTAATTTTGATAAAGTGAAATTTCAAGACCATCTAGCAGCAACAGCAGCCTGCAAAATGAGCGTTAAAGGAAACGAAGCAACTACAACCGAGCAAGCCGAAAGCTTGTTAAATGATTTAGTTAAATGTGACAATCCTTATAACTGCCCACACGGTAGACCAACAATCATATCATTTACAAGATACGAATTAGAAAGAATGTTTAAAAGAGTAATGAATTAGGAGGAAAAGTTATGATACATGAAATGAGATTAGATAATGAAGCATTTATCAAAGTAAAAAACGGAACTAAAACAGTAGAGCTTAGACTATTAGATGAAAAAAGAAAGGCTGTCCATATTGGTGACATTATCACATTTGAAAACCGCAAAGATCATGAAAAAATAGATGTCAAAGTAACTGATTTATTTACATCTAAAGACTTTAAAGAAATCTACGAAAAGTATTCTATGGCATCTCTTGGCTATGATGAAGGTGAAAAAGCTTCTTATAAAGATATGAACGAATTTTACAGTGAAGAAGAAATTAATAAATACGGTGCAGTTGCAATTGGTATCAAGAAGGTAAATTAATATGATTATTGTTATTTTAGGACCAACCGCTGTTGGCAAAACCAAGCTAAGTCTTGCTCTAGCTAAAAAATATAACGCTAAAATTATTAATGCTGACTCCGTGCAAATATATAAACGACTAGATATTGGTAGTGCTAAAGCAACGCCTGAAGAAAGAAGCGAAGTAGAGCACTTACTAATAGATTTTAAAGATCCCAAGGACATGTACACCGTCTATGACTATCAAAAAGATGTTAGAAATATTTTAGATAATCATCCAAACGAAAACTTTATTCTTGTTGGTGGTACTGGCTTATATATCAAAGCTGCTTTATTTGATTATAAATTTGCTGATGATTCTGCAAGTGAAACTTACGATAGCCTAACAAACGAAGAACTATACGAAAGAGTTAAAGAAAAACATCCTGAAACTGAAATTCACATGAACAACCGTCAAAGACTAGTAAGAGCTTTAAATAAAGATGATAAATACGATCAAAACGGTGATAAACTCCTATACGATGCTGAATTTATTGGCCTTACAGCGCCAAGAGACGTCCTATATCAAAAAATAGATAATCGCGTAGATGCTATGATTAAAGAAGGCTTAATAGATGAAGTTAAAAGCTTATATGATGAAAATATTAAATCTAAGGCTGTCATGACCGCTATCGGCTACAAAGAACTATACTCATACTTTGATCAAGAAATTTCTTTAGAAGAAGCTATTGCTCTAATCAAACAAAGAAGCCGTAAATATGCTAAAAGACAGTTTACTTGGTTTAATAACAAAATGAACGTTAAATGGTTTAATGTTAACTATGAAAACTTTGACTCAACAATAGATGAAGTAATTAACTTTCTTGATAACAAATAGCCTAGCAAGTATTTTGTTTTACAATTTAAATAAGAACTGATATACTTTTAATGGTGGTAAAATGAAACACGTATATATTCATATTCCTTTTTGTAAAAATATCTGCTCCTACTGTGATTTTTGTAAATTATATCACTTACCAAAATTCACTGAAAATTACTTTGATGCCCTAAAAAAGGAAATTACTGACAGTTATTTAGATGAGCTAGTAACAACCATCTATATTGGTGGTGGTACGCCATCATGCTTAACAAAAGAGGAACTAGACAAACTATTTAGTATCGTAAATATCTTTAAAAAAAGCACTAACTGTGAATTTACTTTTGAATGTAATCCTGAAGACATCACGGAAGAGCTATTAACTACATTAATATCTGCTGGCGTTAACCGCATCTCTATCGGCGTAGAATCATTTAATAAAAATAATCTTGAATTCATGGAAAGAAAAGCTGATTTTAAAGATATTCAAGAAAAAATGAATTTAATTCGTCAAAAGGGTATCAATAACATTAACTTAGACTTAATTTATGCTCTTCCAAACGAAAGTTTTGAAACTTTAAAAAAAGACGTTAAACTTTTACTAAAACTAAACCCAGAACATATTAGTACATACTCTCTAATTATTGAAGAAGATACTAAACTAAAACTTAATAATACTAACTATATAGACGAAGAACTAGATGCTAAAATGTACGAGTACATTTGCAAAAAACTCAAAAAAAATTACACTCATTACGAAGTATCTAACTTTGCTAAAGAGGGGTATGAATCAGTTCACAATCTAGCTTACTGGCAAAACGAAGAATACTATGGCTTTGGCCTAGGCGCAAGTGGGTACATTAATGGCTTTAGATATGAAAATACTCATAATCTAGATGAATACTTAAAAGGCAACTACCATAAAGAAGAAAGCCTACTATCTAAAACTGAAATGATGGAATACGAAGTTATTCTTGGCTTACGTATGCTCAAAGGCATCAGCATTCAAACATTTTTTGACAAATACGAAACCAATATTCAAGATGTTTTTCCTGTAAAGCCTTTACTTAAAAGTAAAGAACTAATATATAAAAATGGTTATATCTTTATTAACCCAGAAAAAATATATCTCATGAATGAAATTCTATTAAAATTAGTTTAGAATATAATTTATTATATCTTGCATTTTTTAACATATATGATAAAATTTAATTATAGTAAAGAGGTTATGTAATGAAAATAAATAAATATATATTTGGGGTTTTAGTTGGTTTTCTATGCACCGTTAATGTAAATGCTGCTAAGTTAACATTTGATGGCGACCGCAGTATCAAATATAACGAAGAAGGTACCGTAGATATCAAATTAGATACGGAAGGTGAAGATATTTCAAGAGTGGAGTTCACGCTTACCTACGACACAAACTATATTAATCTTAAATTAACTGACGAACAATATGGGTTAAAAAGAGAAGAATCAGGTAACAAAGTTATCCTATTGCCAGCAAGTGCTGAAAAGATGGAAGACAAAGTAGTAGCTACAATTAACGTAAAAAATATTAGAGCTGAAGCAAGTACAGCTAATTTAAAACTAACTAACGTCAAATTTAATAATTCTGTAAGTGGAGCAGATGTTGAAAGAAGCTTTGATTTAAGATACACAACTACAACAACAACTCAAAAACCTAAAAATACCAGTGCTAAATTAACCAGTGTTACAACTAGTGCTGGAACAATCTCACCTGAATTTAAAAGTTCAGTTAAAGATTATAAAATCAAAGGTATTAAAGATACTATTCAAAACATTACCTTAAGAGGTGCCTGTGAAGAAGAAGGCTGCGTAGTAGAAGCAACCTGTACATCAAACTGCACAGCAAAAGGTACAAAAATAACTCTTGCTCAAGGTAAAAATGAAGTAACTCTAGAAGTAACTAGTGAAGACGGTAAAAATAAAGAAAAATATAACTTTATTGTCTATCGTGGTGAAACAACTGATAACTCACCATACTTATCATCACTAATGATTGAAGGAAATCCTTTAAAAGAAAAATTTGCTAAAGAAACTTTAGACTATACTGCTGAAGTAAGTTATGAAACTGAAAATATTAATATCCTAGCAACTCCTGAAGATGAAAATGCTACTGTTGATATTAAGGGTGGCGATAAACTAGTTGTTGGTGAAAATGTAATTACTATCACCGTTACCTCAAGCGAAACTAAAGACAAAAAAATCTATAACATAACTGTTACTCGTAAAGACTTTGAACCAAATAGTAGTACAACAACTAAAAGTCTTATAGCACCTACTGATGAAACAAAAGACTCTAAAAAAAGCAATACATTACTAATAATTATTATCTCAGTAGTAGGAGCAACTATTATTGGTCTATCAGCATTCTTCATCTTTAGAAAACCAAAAGATAAGAAACCAAATGACAAAAACAAACCAGAACTTGCTGGTGATATGCCTGCACTAAAAGCCGATACTGATCCTAAAGAAGAAAACCTAGATATTAAAGATAACGAATTAGAAGAAGACTTAAATAATATTGAAAGTCCATCAGGCTCAGAAATAGATGCAGCGCTTCTAGACTTAATGGAAACTAAACAGTTAGAAGTAACTAAAGAATTAAAATTATAATAACCAAAAAGAAATCACTTAAATAAAATATTATAGGTGATTTTTTTATGTTAATAGCGCATAGAGGCCTAGCAAGTGAAGACATTGGTGAAAATACGATAGAAGCCTTTGACAGAGCTTTTGCTAGTGGCTTTGATGGAATAGAAACCGACCTTCGCCAAACCAAAGATGGCATAATCGTCGCCCTTCATGACCCATTTATCTCAAGAGTAAGTGATGGATTTGGCCTAGTAAAACATCTATCGTATAATAAACTACTAAAATATAATTTTAAACCCAAAATAACTACCCTAAAAGAAATAACTAATACTTATAATAACAAAATAATCTTTCTAGAACTAAAAGAGAAAATAGACATAACCAAAGAACTAAATGACAAAAACACATACTATATTTCATCATTTAACTATAACCACATTAAAGACCTACCAAAAGGCAATTACAAAAAAGGTGTAATTAACTACGTATTTAATACTAACATAGATTATCAAAACTTAGACTTTATTATGATTCTATCCGATCTCATCACTGACAAAATATATGAATTTTATACTAAGCAAAACATAGAAGTAGTAATTTATGGTGTTGGTAAGAAAATACCTAACCTCAAAAAAGAATATCTCTTAAATCTAAAATACATTTACTAAACCTTGAACAAAGATATATAAATATGATAAAATAAAACCGTCTAGAGGTGGTATATTGTGTTAGACAAAACAAGAATTATTAATACAGAAACTATTGAAGATGCTCTAATAAATGAAATGCTTCATGAAGTAATTGATGCCTTAGAAGAAAGAGGCTATAAACCAATAAATCAATTACTTGGTTACTTTATGAGTGGTGATCCAGGATACATTTCATCATATAAAGGAGCAAGAGACAAAATAACAAGGTATGAACGTGCTAAAGTATTAATGTGCGTCCTAGAAGGCTATCTAAATAAATGAAATATTTAGGAATGGACCTTGGAACCAAAACTTTAGGTCTTGCAATAAGTAGCACAGGACTTTTAACAGCACCATACAAGTTAATAAGATTTAACGACGTCTCAAAAGCTGCAGATGAAGTATTAGAAATAATTAAAAAAGAAAACATTACTTGCTTAGTATTAGGTCTTCCTAAAAATATGGATAACTCACTAGGATTTGCCGCAGAGCGCTCTTTAAAATTTAAAGAACTCCTAGAATCTAAATGCGACTTAAAAGTCAATTTAATTGATGAAAGACTAAGCACAGTAGAAGCAGAAAATATCTTAATAAAGCGAGACTACTCTAGAAAAAAAAGAAAAAATAATATTGATGAGTTATCGGCATGTATTATTCTCGATACTTATCTAAGGAAAGTTGGTTAGAAATGGATAATAAAGGAAAATTTACAATTACAAATGAAGAAGGAAAAGAATTAGAATGCGAGGTATTATTTACTTTTGATTCTGATGAATTTAAAAAGAATTATATCGTATTTACAGATAATACATTAGATGAAAACGGTAACATCAAAGTTTACGCAAATACCTATGACCCTGAAGGCAAAGATGTTAATTTAGGAGTTATTGAAGATGAAAAAGAGTGGAAACTAATTGAAAATCTACTTGCTTCACTACAGGAAAAAATAGGAGATAATAATGCCGGAAACAAAGAAGAATAAAAATAAAAAAATAAAAAAAATCGGCGTAGTAATTGGTATTTTAAGTGCTCTTATTATTGGAACTCTTTTAATATTCATGATAGCATCCCTAACATACTTAGCTCCTGTAGATAAGAAAAGTGATGAAATCGTTGAATTTAATATACCAAGCGGTATGGGCAAAAATCAAATAGCTGATGAACTAGAAAAAGCAGGTCTTATCAAAAATGCCTTATTCTTTAAATTCTATATTAAATTTAATGCAAACAAAGAACTATATGCTGGAACTTACAAAATTTCCAAAAGCATGAGCGTTGATGAAATAATTGATACTCTAAATAAAGGTAAAAGCCTAGAAAATGAAAGTATCACAGTTCAGTTCATAGAGGGCAAAAGACTAAAAGACTATGCTAAAAAAATTAGTGAAGCCTTCCCATATACCGAAGAAGAAATCTTAGAAACTAGTAAAGATAAAGAATTTTTAAATAAACTTATCAAAAATTACTGGTTTGTAACTGAAGACATCTTAAACGAAAAGATTTACTATCCTTTAGAAGGTTATTTATTCCCAGACACTTATAACTTTAAGAAAAATGCTACGATAGAAGAAATCTTAGAAAAGATGGTTAAAACTCTAGGAACCAAACTAGATGTTTATAAAAGTGATATAGAGCTATCAAAATATAGTATTCATGAACTTATCACTCTTGCATCTATTATTGAACTAGAAGGTGCAAGTGCTGATGACCGTGCTGGCGTAGCAGGAGTTTTCTATAATAGATTAAAAGATAACTGGACCCTAGGAAGTGATGCTACAACTTATTATGCAGTAGGTAAAGGGTTTGACCGTGACTTATCACTAAAAGATTTACAAAGTTGTAACGGCTATAACACAAGAAGCGAAAGCAAATGTGCATTTACTGGTTTACCAGTAGGTCCAATAGATAGCCCATCACTAGCAAGCCTAGCAGCTACCTTTGAACCCACAGAAGGCGACTACTACTACTTTGTAGCAGACAAGAATAAAAAGACATATTTCATGAAAACATACAAGGAACATACTGAAGTTGTTTCCAAACTAAAACAAGAAGGACTTTGGTATCAATATTAGGAAGTGATTAAAAATGAAAGAAACAATACTAGAAATGGAACGGTATGCTGAAGAAAACAACATTCCAATAATTGAAGTAGATAGTATTAAATTTATAATGAAATACATAAAACTAAATAATGTAAAAAGTGTATTAGAAATAGGAACCGCTATTGGCTATTCAGCTATTTTAATGGCTAATGCCACTAGCACTGTTGAAATAACAACGGTAGAAAAAGATGAAAAAAGATATCGCGAAGCTGTCAAAAACGTTAATAAATGTGGCTTAGATAGAAGAATTGAGTGTGTATATAATGATGCTCTAGAAGTAAATCTAGCAGGACACTCTTATGATTTAATCTTTATAGATGCTGCTAAGGGCGGATATATCAAATACTTTGAAAAGTTTTGTAACTATCTAACTCCAGGTGGTGTTATCATAACTGACAACTTAAAATTCCATGGTTTAGTAAGCAATAAAAGCTCAATAAAAAGTAAAAACCTAAGAGGTATTGTAGATAAAATAGAAAAATATGTTGAATTTTTAAATCAAAACAAAGACTTTATTACAAAATACTATGACATCGGCGATGGACTATCAGTAAGCTTTAGAAGAAGCAATGTTAAATAAAGTAATAGTAAGAGTAAATAGTTTAAAAGAAGTTAATACATTAAAAGAAAAGGGAATATCTAATTTCCTTTTTCCTTTAGAAAAATTTAGTATTGGCTATGAGACATTTACTCTAGAAGAAATCAAAGATTTAAAAGTTAACATCTATCTATTAATAAACCGTGAATTTGATAATATAACCTTAAATGAATTTAAAAAAATTAAAGACTTATCATTTGTTAAAGGAATATTTTTTGAAGATATCGCCATCTACATGCTTTTAAAAGATACTGGCATTCCGCTAATATGGAGTACTATGCACTTTGTTATAAACTCAAGAAGCATTAATTTTTGGCTTGCCAAAGTATCTAGTGCAAGGCTATCAAATGAGTTAACAAAAGAAGAAATACAAACTATCCTAAAAAATGTTACAAAGCCAGTAGTACTTGACGTCTATGGCCAAAACATCGCTATGTATAGTAGAAGAAAATTATTATCAAACTTCTTTCTAGCTCATCAAGAAAAACCAAAGGAAAATCTTACCTTAACAACCGATAATCATATCTCATTTAAAACATTTGAAAATGAATATGGTACAGTCTTCTTTTATAAAACTAGTTTTAACTATACTAAAATCCTAGAAGAAATAGATGACAGTAAAATCTTACTTTACCTATATGACATAGAAGACAATACTCCAGAAGAACTACTGGATATTATTAATAAAAAAGAAACAACTAGCTTTAATCGTTTCCTTGAAGAACCTACTATTTATAAATTGGAGGCGAAAAAATGATTGAACTACTTTCACCGGCAGGTGATGCTGAAAAAATGAAAATAGCATTTCTTTATGGCGCAGATGCCATCTATATTGGTGGTCAAAATTATAGCTTAAGAGCAAATGCTAAAAATTTTACTTTAGAAGAAATTAAAGAAACTGTAAAATATGCTCACAACCTAAATAAAAAAGTTTATGTTACAGTAAATATTGTCTTTCATGATGAAGACTTTCAAGGCTTAGAAGACTATTTAAAATATTTAGATAGTGTAAATGTTGATGCCATAATCGTTAGTGACATTGCAGTTATGAATTTATGGCAAAAACTAAACTTAAAAATGGAACTTCATGTATCAACCCAAGCAAGCACTTTAAATAAAGAAACAGCACTATTTTATAAAGAACTAGGCGCTACTAGAGTAGTCTTAGCTAGAGAATGTCTAAAAGATAATATTAAAGAAATAAAAGACTATACATCCCTAGAACTAGAAGCATTCATCCACGGAGCAATGTGTACTAGCATCAGTGGTAGATGTATCATGAGTAACTATGCAACTAATAGAGACGCAAATAGAGGTGGCTGTGCTCAAATATGTAGATGGAACTTTACTGCCGAAAGTAATGATCAAATAATTACTAATAACTTTCAAATCTGTCCTAAAGACTTAAATATGATACCAAATATCAAAGAAATGATTGAAGTAGGCGTAAACTCCTTTAAAGTAGAAGGAAGAATGCGTAGCATCTACTACCTAGCAACCGTTATGTTATCATATAAACGAATCATTAATCATATCTTAAATAACACACTAACAGATAAAATAAGTAACTACTACTTAAATATCTTAAATAGATGTGCAAACCGTGAAAGTACACCACAGTTTTTTAATAAATATCCAGGATATGAAGAACAGTACTACACAAACACTAGAGAAGAGTATTCAAACCAAGACTTTCTTGGCATCGTCAAAGAAAACAAAGATGGAATAATTACTCTAGAACAAAGAAACTATTTTAAAACCGGAACTACTGTTCAATTTATTAGTCCAAACAAAAAAACATTTAACTACGAAATAAATGAAATTTTTGATGAAGAAATGAATATAATAAAAGAAGCAAACCGTGCTCAAATGATTGTCAAAATTAAAGCAAATCTTAATGTAGAAAAAGATGATATAATGCGCCTAAAAGTATTTGACATTTGTGATGATTTGTAGTATTCTTATAAAAGTTTAAAAAGCGGAAGGAGATTTTTTAAATGCCAAAAAAAGAAATTTTATTAACTAGTGAAGGATTTCTTGAATTAGAAACAGAATTAAACGAATTAAAAAATGTTCGTAGACCAAAAGTAATTGAAGCAATCAAAGATGCTAGAAGTCAAGGAGATTTATCTGAAAATGCCGACTATGATGCTGCTAGAGCTGAACAAGCTGAAGTAGAAGGACGCATTAAAGAATTAGAATATATGTTAGAAAATGCTAAAATCATTCAAAAAGAAAGCAGTCATATTGTAGGCTTAGGTTCTACTGTAACTATTTCTTATGTTGATGATGACGATGAAGAAGTTTATAGCATCGTAGGCTCAATGGAAGCTGATCCATTTGAAAACAAAATATCAAATGAATCACCACTTGGAAAAGCCATCATTGGTAAAAAACAGGGAGACGTACTTGATGTATCATCTCCAACAGGAAGTTATCAAATTAAAATCGTAAAAGTTGACTAATTATAGTCACTTTTTTTATTTTGTAAAAAAAACTACCAAATGTTTATCACTTGTGCTAGAATAAACGCCAAGGTGATTTTTATGGAAAACCAGGAATTAACATTACTTTCTATAAATGATGTTCAGGAAAATAGTAGATTAGAAGTATTAAAAAATTATGGACTTGATGCGGAAATAACTGACTTAGCCATATTAACTGGTGGCAGACATAAAGCACTATCGGAAAAAGAAATAGAAGGACCTTATTGGATTCGGGATTCATATTTTTATGATGGTCGCCCTAGTTTTACTAATTCTGGTTATTTTTCTGTCATGAGCCCTACATTCCGTAGTCTAAACGTTCGCCCAGTTCTTAAAAACTCACCAAAGAATATTACATTTAGAAGAATTGATGATAAAGACGTTATAGAAACTGACTCAGGCGAATATCCCCAAAATGCACCGTCAAAAGTAATTCAAGCGATTTTAGAAGCCAAATTTAAAACTGATAAATTAAGTAAAACCGGTAATAACTATACCTTTGACTCTACAGGTTTTAATAATAAAAACTCTAAATTTAACCCAGTGACTTATGATGAATATATATATCAAGGAAGAAAATATATTCGTGTAATGGCTAATATAGACTACAAATATGACAGTGTAATTACTCTTTCAAATGGAGAAACATATAGAAATGGTGACTACGTTTGGGTAGAAGTTTCCCCTGTAACTTGGCTAATTGATGATAAAACCGGCTTACTAATCTCTAAAAAAAGTTTAGTATCTGGTATCACATTTTTAGACGAGAACATCAGTTATGATGGCGACTTTAGCAAAACCAATATAAAAAAATTTTTTGATAAATATATGCTAAAAGATATGTTTCCAGACGAACTAAAAATCATGACAAAACCAAAAGAAGATGAAAATATTAAAATAGAGAAACCTTATAACTTTAATTTTGATAAAGTCAGCGAAGATGAAATTATTAAAGGAGCTATTGAAAGTGATATCGCAGTGTTCTTGCATGGCCCATCATCTGAAGGGAAAACCGCTAGAGTAAGAGAAATAGATCCAACGTATGAAGAAATATGCTTAGCTACTGCTAGCATAGATAGTTTAAATGGCAAAAGTGTTTATAGTGAGTCAACAGGTAAAATAAGTGAAAAAAAACCACCATGGCTAGAACGACTTGAAGAAAAATGTGAAAAAGAACCTGATAGACTTCATATAGTATTTTTTGATGAACTTACAAATGCTTTTCCAAGTGTTCAAGGACAGGTTTTTAATATTGTTTTAGAAAAAAGAGTAAATGGTATATGGAATCTTCCCAAAAATGCTAGAATTGTCGCAGCAGGTAATGAGACAAAAGACTCTTTAGCAGCAAATACAATGGTAGAGTCATTATTTAATAGATTTGCTCACGTTTATATTAAAACAACCACGGAAGGCTGGCTAAAATGGGCAAGCGAGCATAATATTCATCCAGCAATTTACACCTATATAGCATTTAAAAATGGTGCAACATTAAGAACAAAATATACAGGAATAAAACCCAATGCTGACCCAAGAAAATGGGAAATGGCTTCAAAAATGTTATATGCAACTGGAAAGCCAGAAATGATAAGAGCTTTAGTAGGAGAGGACATTACTAATGAGTTCGTACATTTCTGTAATCAAAAAGTAATAACATTAGAATATGTATTAAAAGGGAATTGTAATTTAAATCAACTATACTCATTAAATACCTCAGAAAAATATGCGACGACCATGGGACTAACTAGAGTAGATGATGAAAATTTAGAAACGGTAAGAAATTTTGTCAAAAATTTAGGACCTGAATTTGTTGCAATATTTGATGCATTATGGACTCATGGAGACGAAAAAAGATTAGAAAGATTAGCAGAAGCAAAGCTTATAGAAACTCCAGGAGGAATGAAAATATGACAATAAATAAAAAAGAAATGTTACTATCATATATAAGAGTAAATGTTGCTCCAATACTAGTTGATTTCTTATTTGGAAAAGATCTGCCTTATGCTACTATATTGCCTGCAAATCTAGATATAAAGGAACTAAACGGACACTATGAAAATACCGAGTATTTACCACCGAGGTGGTTAAACGAACTACAACAAAATTCAAACAACCTACTAGTAATTGATCAAATTGATACAATTTCAAAACAGGAACAATTAAAATTTTATGAATTACTAAAATATAGAAAAATATCTACATTTGTACTGCCAAGTGAATGTAGGATAATTATTACTGCTACTGAAATAAATAAAGATAAGATAAATGAAAAAATATATTCATTGGTAGCACAAATCTAAGGGGTTTTATATGAACTATGATATTGATACTATCAAAAGAAAAATGCTTATTAAATATCCTTTTTTTGGAAGTGTAGTGGCAAGCGTAGACTATAAAGAAGATGATAAAATTCCTACGGCAGCTACCGATGGGGAAACAATTTATTATAATCCTCAATTTTTAAATGGTTTAACAAAAGATAAACAGGTGTTTGTATTTGCTCATGAAGTTTGTCACATAGCTTTTAATCACATTCAAAGAAGAGTAGGAAAAGAAAAAAAATTGTGGAATATCGCTACTGATGCAGTAATTAATCAGCTCCTAAAACAAGATGGTGCCGACCTTGTAGATGGTGTAGTTGATATTGAAGAGGCAATAAACTATAATGCTGAAGAGTATTATCTAAAATTAAAAAAAGAACAAAACCAACTAGATCAAAGTAGTAATCAAATATCAAATGCTGGCCTTGATTCTCATGACATGTGGGACAAAGTTCCAAAGCATCATAAAGATAATACGCAAAAACAAAAAGAACTTGAAAAAATGGGCGAAAAAAACGCTTTTGATCAAAATAAGAAAATTAAGCAAAAACAGCTAGATGACTTAAAAAAAGAAATCTTAAATAATGCATCTAGGGCAGGCAATAAAACAAATAGTACCACTAGAACAATAATTGATATAGGCACATCAAAACCAATAATTGATTGGAAATCTGCTTTAAAAAAAGCAATTGAATACAGATTTGATTGGTCATATAGAAATGCTACAATTGAAAACGGGGTAATAACTCCGCATTTAGAAAAGCAGCTTATTATGCAAGAAGCAGAAATAGTTTTAGACACCAGTAGCTCAATAAACGAAGAACTGTTAAGAGGTTTTCTACGAGAAACTAAAAATATTCTAAAGTATGTAAAATTAAAAGCCGGATGCTTTGATACAAAATTCTATGGATTTCATGATATTAGAACAAAAACTGATATTGAAAACATGGAGTTTATTGGTGGTGGTGGCACTGACTTTAATGCTGCTGTAAATGCCTTTTCTAGAAGAGTAGAAAATAAAATTATATTTACAGATGGCTATGGCGATGTCCCAGAAAAACCTGTAAACGCCATTTGGATAGTATTTGGTAATACTGAATTTAAACCAAAAGTTGGAAGGGTAATTCATATTTCACCAGATGATCTTTTTAAATTATGTATAAGTAGTCCATTAACAACTCCAAAAGGCAAATCACTATAAAAAATCTAAGAACCATCAAACTCTTAGACCTTTTTTTACACACAAAATCAAGCTAATACTTGCATAAAAATAGATAGTAAAGTATAATAAATAAGACGTTAAGGAGAGAAAAGTATGAAAAATGTAAAAGAATTTGAAACTAAAATAGAAGGTAAAGCATGGAGTGATGCTTTAAATAAAGCTTTTAACACTAAGAAAAAAGATTTAAAAGTAGATGGCTTCCGTAAAGGAAATTGTCCTAAAGATATTTATATTAAAAAGTTTGGTATTGAAACTTTATTTATGGATGCAGTAGACAACTGTATTAATGATGCATATCATAAAATTTTAGATGATAATAAACTAGTTCCAGTATGCGAACCAAAAGTAGATATTAAAAATATCAATGCTGACTTTGTAGAATTCGCTTTTACAGTAATAGAAAGACCAGAAGTAAAGCTTGGCAAATATCAAAAATTAGGTGTTAAAAAAGAAAAAGTAGAAGTAACAGACGAAGAAGTAGAACATGAATTAATGCACCTAAAAGAAAAATACGCTGACATCGTTGAGCTAGACTCTGGTAAAGTAGAAAAAGGATTTACAGCAGTTATTAATTTTAGTGGCGTAGTTGATGGCAAAGTACTAGAAGGTGGTACTGGTGAAAACTATCCACTTGAAATCGGATCAAATACATTCATTCCAGGTTTTGAAGATGGTCTAATTGGAATGGAAATTGGTGAAGAAAAAGTTTTAAAATTAAAATTCCCTGAAGAATATGTTGAAAACTTAAAAGGTAAAGATGTTGAATTTACAGTTAAAGTAACTGGCTTAAAGAAACGTGTACTTCCTGAAATGAATGAAGACTTCTTCAAAGACTTAGGATACGAAAACGTTAAAACTGAAGCAGAATTAAAAGAAGAAATTAAAAAACATCTATTAGAACATAAAGAAGCAGACGCTGAAAATAAATATATTGATGAACTATTAAGAAAAGCATCAGAAAACATTGAGGTAGAAATTAATCCTGAAATTATTGAAAACGAACAAAATCGTATGATAGATGATTATCGTAATAATTTAAAGATGCAAGGACTATCTTTAGAACAATATTTACAATTTACTAAATCAAGTATTGAAGATCTAAAAAAACAAATTGAACCTGAAGCAACATCAAGAGTTAAAATTAGATACTTATTAGAAGAAGTTAGTAAAAAAGAAAATGTTGAAGTTACTGATGAAGAAGTAAAAGAAGAAGTAAATCGTATCAGTACTGCTTATAACGTTCCTGAAAATGAAGTAATTGACATGATCGGCGGCGAAGAAATTATTAAAGCTGATCTAAAAATGCGTAAAGCAGTAGATATTATCAAAGAAAACTAGACCACAATCTAGTTTTTTAATTTCTTATAAAGTCTCTTATAGTTAGAGATAACGACAAAGATAATATTAACTATCTCCGAAATAATTAAAGCATACATTGAAAACTTTAAGAAACTAAGAAATGCTAAAACCATAAGTCTTACTACGGTACTCCAAAAAGTAGTTTTCATCATATACTTATTTTCTGATAGGGCTTGTAGTGTACTATTAATTGGTGCTTCAAAATAATAAATAATAAAGAAGAAACACATAAACTTAATATAATTGGCGCCCTCAGTAGTTCTAAAAACAATCCATAAAATTTCATCACAAAAAAAATATAAAAAAGTATTAGCACAAATTCCAAAAAGAACTGAAAACAATGTGACCTTTTTAAAAATCTTAAAGACCTTCACTTTATTTTGATAATTCTTACTCATCTCAGGCAAAAGTGCTGTACCAATCGCCATCTGTAAATAAGTAGGAACTAGTAAAAGACCTAAAACATATGTGTTATAAATACCATACTGATTAGTAATATATGCAGAAGAAAAGCCCATCCTAAGCATAATATTAGTTAAAATAATTGGCTCAAAAAAATAACCAATATTACCAATAAGTCTTGAACTAGTACAAGGTAATCCAATAGTTAAAACATCCTTAACCGTACCAAAATCAGGAACTAAATCTTTAGAACTAAAATTAAAACCTTTAGGTAAAAAAATCAAAAAGATAATAATAGACATTGTTTCTGATAGAATACTAATTAAAATATAACCAGTAACCGTAACTACAACCCCGTAATGCATAATTCTCGGAAGAACTAATAAAACAATAGAAAGCTTAAATATTTGCTCAATTACATTAGAAATTGCATGTGGAAACATTTGCTGTTTTCCAAAAAAATAACCTCTTAAAATACTAGCAACACTAATAAAAGGAAGTACAAATGAAAGAGCTAGTAAAGGATAATAAGTACTCTCATTATGAAGTAAATAAATGCTAATGTACTTACTAGTAAAAACCATTATTAAAATTAAAAATAAGTTCAAAATCATCGCTATCGGAATTGCACTAAAAACAACAGTTTTACCACGTTTTTCGCCCTTAGCAACTATATTAGAAATTGCTAAAGGAAACCCAAGCGTAGTAATTGTAACTAATAAACTAAAACTAGGCATAACTAAAGAATATATCCCAATTCCATCTGTACCAACAACTCTCGTAAAATATATTCTAATAATAAAACTAAATATCTTAGTAATAACTCCACCAAATAAAAGAATCAAAGTACTTTTTATAAATTTATTCAAAGTAGCCTCCTACACAGTTTAAAATAACCAAAAATTGTTATATAATAATATATGAAAGAAAACTATATAATATAAGGAGTCAAAATGGATGAATTTAAATTTAACTCAATAAATGAATTATATAATCGTCTACTACCAGCAATGGAAACCAAGAAAAACGATTTATTAAGAAACACCAAAGTACTTATATCAGAAAAAGAGATATGGGGATATTTAAGATACAATTACTGGAATAAAAAAAGTAAACTAACCCTTGGAGAAATGGTAAATGATATCTTATCAACTCCCGATCATGAACTAATAGATTATCATAATTTAAATACAAAATAACAAAGGAGAATCAGAATGTATAAAATAGAAGACATAATACTTAAATGTCGTCAAAATGAATTTACAGCTGAAGAATTGAGTAATATATCTTTAGCACATAAAATAGTAACTGAAGAATTTAACTCTAGTAGTGAAGTATATAGTACCGAATCTATTACTCACTTTACTAACGTAGCAGGAATTCTAGCAGATTTAAATGCTGATAGCACAACCGTTATTGCTGGTCTTCTTCACGGCATGACTAGTGAAAGGCAGCTAGAAATAGTTTCTAAAAATTTTGGAGAAGACTATGAAAGCATTATTAAAAACCTAGAAAAAATATCTCACTTAAAAACTAGTGAATTTGATAAAGCTACAAGCAACAATTTAAAAAAACTTTTAGTTGGACTAGCTGAAGACGCAAGAGTCTTAATTATTAAAATAGCTGATAGACTAGATGTCATGAGAAATGCTTACATTCTGCCACCGGAAGAGCAAAAACAAAAAGCCATTGGCACTATGGAAGTATACGTTCCAATTATTCACAGGCTTGGTATTAATTCAGTTAAAAGTGAACTAGAAAACCTATGTTTAAAATACACTAAACCTGATATGTATAAAGAAATAGAAGATAAACTAAACGGAACAACCGAGGAATTAAATGCTAGTCTTAATGATATGAAAGAAAACATCAGTGACATCTTAACTGAACATGGAATTAAATTTGAAATAAAAGCTAGGGTTAAGAGTATTTATAGTATTTATCATAAACTTACAACTGGACATAAATGGAACGAAATATATGACATTCTAGCTATGAGGCTAATTGTTCCAACTGAAGAAGACTGCTACCTAGCAATTGGTCTAATTCATGCTAAATATAGACCAGTTCCTAAAAGATTTAAAGACTACATTGCTATGCCAAAAGAAAACATGTATCAATCATTACATACGTCAGTTTTTGGTTCAAATGATAATATCTACGAAATTCAAGTTAGAACCCCTGAAATGGATGAAATAGCGGAGCACGGTATCGCTTCTCACTGGTCATATAAAGAACACGGTAAAAATATTCAAAACTTAATGGAACAAAAACTAGAAATTTTCCGTAATACAATTAAAATGGCCAGTTATGAAAATGATGAAAGTTTCCAAAAAAATATCAATGATGAAATCTTTAACACCCAAATCTACGTATTTACCCCAAAGGGTGACGTTATGGAGCTACCAAGCGGCTCAACACCAATTGACTTTGCCTACCGCATTCACTCAGGAGTAGGAGATAAAACTGTTGGCGCTATTGTAAATGATCAAATAGTTCCACTAAATTATAAATTAGAAGATGGCGACATTATAAAAATCAATACCTTAAACTCAGCTAAGCCTAATAAAGAATGGCTAAACTTTGTTAAAACAACCCAAGCTAAAAACAAAATAAAAGCTTACTTTTCTAAAAAAGACCGTGAAAATTATATTGAACTAGGAAAAGACTTACTAGAAAAAGAAATCCGTAAGCAAAAACTAAGCATTTCAGAAGTCTTAAAAGAAGAAAATATTAATAAACTAATAACTGACTTAAAACTAAAAGATTATGATGAACTACTACTAAGTATTGGTTCTTTAAGATACACTCCAGCATACATCATTGATTTAATATATGAAGATAAAAAACAAATAGAAGATATTATGCTAGAAAGAGTAAACCGTAAAGTAATTGATAAAAAAGCTAACTACAAAGATGATATCATCGTAGCAGGAGAAGGTAATATCTTAGTATCTCTAGCAAACTGCTGCCATCCCGTTCCCGGTGATGAAATAATTGGCTTTGTAACCAAAGGAGAAGGCGTATCAGTTCACAAAAAGACTTGTCCAAACATCAGTGATAAAACCGAAAGACTTATAGATGTAGCATGGAACAACAAAGAAGAATCCCTATTTAATGTAAGTTTAACAATCAAAACAAACAGTATGCAAAATCACATCCTAGAAATTGTAACAGCAGCCAGTGTTAAAAACGTATCAATAAATAGTATAAAGGAATATGAAAACAAAGAAATGTTAGACTATCAAGTCAGCGTAAGAGTATCAAATAAAGACAAACTAGAGCAGTTTATAGACGAAATACTAAAACTAAATTTTGTAATGGAGGTAACTAAATAATGAGATTAGTAATACAAAGAGTCAAAGAAGGAAGCGTAAGCGTTGATAATAAAATAGTAAATGAAATTAAAAAAGGATACGTTATTCTAGTTGGAATAAACATTGAAGATAATGAAACAGATATTGATTATCTTGTAAGGAAAACCCTAAATTTACGAATCTTTGATGATGAAAACGGCGTAATGAATAAAAGTATTGTGGATATTAATGGTGAAATATTATCAATTAGTCAGTTCACTCTACAAGCAACAACTAAAGATGGTAATAGACCAAGCTATGTAAATGCTATGAAAGGACCAGACGCAATTAAACTTTATGAAGAATTTAATCGTAAACTAAATGAACAAATAAAAACCCTACCAGGAGTATTTGGAGCAGACATGACAGTAAATATCGTAAATGATGGCCCAGTAACTATTATTATTGATAGTAAAAATAGATAATTAAAATTTTGTAATATAAACGAAAAAAATATCGTCATTGAAGGCGATATTTTTTATTTTAGTAAATGAATTAAAACGGCAATTATACACAAGATAATAAATAGAAAAAAAGGGTGATAAAGTGATAAAAAAATATAAAAAACGTTTATTAGTTTTAACAATGCTTTTAGGAGTAGTTATACTAATTGCTGGCACAACCTATGCAATATTTAAAGCATCATCATCCCAAAATACTAATAATGATATTAGTACATTAAGTTGTTTTGAAGTAGAATATTCTGATGTGACAGACGCCATAACTTTAACAAATGACTTTCCTATATCAGACGCAGAAGGGTTAGAAAGAACACCATATACTTTCAAGATTAAAAATAAATGCAGTCAGTATCTAAATATTCAAATTGGCGTAGAAACTCTATCAACATCCCAAATAACGCCAAATCTTATTAAAGGTGTCATAACAAACAAAGGCCAAACTCCAACTAATGCTAAACTACTATCTGACGGTATTTTAAGTACGCCTCTAAACAGTGGTACAAACTATGTTTTATTGGAAGATACTATTTTAGCCAATGCCAAAAAAGAATATGATTTAAGACTATGGTTTACGGAAACTATGACTAAAGAGCAAGGAGCTGGTAAAACCTATCAAGGTAAAGTAACTATCATTAGTAGTCCCTTAACAGACCCGACAGTTTATGGCAAAGTTTTAATAGATTATTCAAGAAATAATGGTGTTCAAAAAACCAATGACGAAAATGGCAAAGAAATATATTATTATACTGGAAATATTAGCAATAATAACATAGTACTCAATAATTTTTGTTGGAAAATGATCAGAACCACCGAAACAAACGGTGTAAAATTGTTATATAACGGAAAATATACGGATACAAATAAATGTAACAATAGTGCTGATGACATTGAAATTGATAAAAGCACCTTTGGTGTAGGGGACCAAAGCCCAGCTTATATCGGATACATGTATAATACAGTTTATAACAGAACAATGAAATCAGCTTCCTCTTTTGGAACATACTATTATGGTAGTGACGTAACATATTCTAACGGAACATACACGCTAATAAACGCGTCCAGTGGAACTATTTCAAATATGTACAGCAATCTAAAAAATAAGCATTATTCATGCTTTACAACCGGTCAAAGCTGTACTGAAGTATACTATATATTTTATATGGAAAGCGCCACTTCATATGCCTTTTCAATAAAACTATCAGCAGGTAAGAAAATAACCGATGTTTTAAGTGAAATGCTTAATGATTCAAACGTAAATTCAAAAAATAGTCCTATCAAAGATGTTATTGATAATTGGTATAAAGAAAATATGACAAATGTAACAAATAAACTAGAAAATACTATTTACTGTAATAACCGTGAATTTAAAAATTTAAGTGCATCTGGCTGGAATCCAAATGGAGGAAGCGTAAGCACCTATTTATATTTTAATAGTGATAAATTAACATGCCAAAATAAAAATGACCAATTCACACTAAAGGTAGAAAATGGAGGTATAAATGGGTATGGCAATAATAAATTAGACTACCCAGTAGGACTTTTAACATATAAAGAAGCAAGCCTGTCTAATCCAAGTGGATTTATAAAATCCGATAATTCATATTGGACAATGTCACCAAATTATTTTGATTTTTATAACGGTCTTGGATACTACGTTTCAGCAGATAATACAATAGGGAGTGGTTATGTATTAAACTCATTTAGTGTAAGACCAGTAATATCACTTCGTAATGATGTAATTATATCTAGCGGTACCGGTAAAATAGATAATCCTTATTTAATTAATATATGATAACGTTAAATTCAAAGATAACTTCTCGTTAGAAATAAAGAGGAGTTTCTTTTTTTTA
>JAUNFS010000031.1 GCA_030524925.1 bacterium
CTTTAATAGACGCTAAATGGAGCGAAAAAGAAGACGAACTTTTAGCAATAACCATAGATGGTAAAGAATCTGATAGTTTCCCAACAGGTTCTGGATATGTTGGTACAGTAACATGTAATAATGCTACAGGTACTACTTCTTGGAATGGAAGCAAATGGGTTTTTAATGTAACTGGTATTACCAAAAATAAAACAAGATGTAATGTAGCATTTATTAAAAGCCAGGCTCTAAAACTTGCAATACTAGGAGAAAATAATGCTAACCTTGGTACGACTATTACAGTTCCAGGAAGAGATGTAAGTGCTTACGTATGGGATGATGTTGAAACAATAACCCAAAACGTGAATTACCAAAATTATTATTGGACATATGGAACCGGCTGGCAAGCAAATGGTGTCAATTTCGCACTTACTGGTACAGCTGTAACAAGCAGTGTCTATTCAACTTCTTACGAAACACTAAAAGGCAAATACACACTTTTATTTAGCCGAACAACATCACGATCAGCAACTGCGACAGATGCAAGTGACTCCGAGTGTATTAATTATATTATAGATACAACAGCGACGACTATAACTTATAAAGAATTATGTTCAAATAAAAATCAAACCGAAGCGGTTTTGGCTAGTACCCAAGATGACTATGGAACATCTTATTACTACAGGGGAGCAATAACTAATAACTATGTCCAGTATGCCAATATGTGCTGGAGAATAGTAAGAATTACTGGCAATGACGCTGTTAAGCTAGTTTTACACAACTATAATGGGTTAACAGATTCAAACACCACTCCAACAAGCCAAACCCCATGTAGTGCAGTAGGAGATGATCTAAGTTATGCTAGATTTGAAGGTGATACATTTATATCAGGTTTTAATAGTAACTCTGAAGATAATGCGTTTGTTGGTTTAAAATACGGAACAAAATCAGCATCAAGTTACGCCGCAACTCATGCAAACACCAATGCAAGTGAAATTCTGCAAGCTTTATGGAAATGGTATGATAACGTTTTATCTAAACAATCAGGATTTAATGCCAATAATCTAGTTGATACCATTGTTTGCAATGATAAGAAAGTAATTACTAATACTACTTTTAATCCAATGGGTTTTAGTTTAGGAACCAGTTACGGATACAAAAAAAATTCAAATTATTATGGTGCTATGCCAAGATTTGAAAACAATGATGGCTCATCTTATGGAACCGGGCCAAGCTTAGTATGCCAAAATGATAACAACGGTGGGAAACTATCAAAATTTACCTACAGTGATACAACAAATGGAAACGGAGCTCTAGGCCGAAAAATTGGAATTTTAAGTGCCGATGAAATAACATTTGCTGGAGCACGTTATGGAAGCAATAAAACACCAATTACTTATTTAAATGAGAATAATAAGGAAGGAATGTGGACATCTACACCAGGATACGTAGTTACCTATGGAACTGCCGCTAATATTATGGTATGGGGAGAAGGCCATCTTGGAGCTACACCAGTTATTCAGGATTTTGGTTTAAGACCAACAATATCTATACCTTCTTCAACTCAAGTAGGTGGAAATGGAACGTCAGATGATCCATATATTGTTCAGTAAATAAAAAGATATTTACTTTATCAATTCACTTGATTTGTCAAAAAAATTATTGTATCCTATTTATAGGAGGATAAATTATGTGGTGGATTATAGTTATTGTTTTAGTTTTAATTATATTGTCTATTATTTCTACATATAATGAATTAGTTAGGCTAAGAAATAAAGTAAAAGATCAATGGTCACAAATAGATGTACAGCTTAAAAGAAGATGCGACCTTATTCCTAATTTAGTAGAAACTGTAAAAGGTTACGCTAAACATGAAAAAGGAACCCTAGAAGCAGTTATTAAAGCAAGAAATACATTCTTAAGTGCTAAAACCCCTGAAGATGAAATGAAAGCATCTAAGGAAGTAACTAGTGCTTTAACTAAATTGTTTGCTTTAGCAGAAGCTTACCCAGACTTAAAAGCAAATGAAAACTTTACATCTTTACAAAACACTTTATCAGATACAGAAGATAAAATTTCTTATGCTAGACAATTCTATAATGATAATGTAATGAACTATAAAAACAAAATAGAAATGTTTCCGTCTAATATAGTTGCAGGCATCTTTAATTTTAAACCAGAGCCATTCTTTGAAGCAACTGAAGAGGAAAGAAAAAATGTTGAAGTAAAATTTTAGGCTTACAAGTTAAGCCTTTTTTGATAGGAGAGAATATGAGGAAATGGTTTAGTTTAATATTAATTAGTTTATTTTTATTTATTCCAAGCGTTTATGCTAATAGTATAAAAAACATAAACATGGATATTTACATTGACGATGAAGGAACTGCTCACGTTAAAGAAGTTTGGCAAGTCCGTGCAACAAAAGGTACAGAAATATATAAAACATATAATAATATTGGTTCGTCAAATTTTACTGATTTTAAAGCAAGTTTAAATGGCAATGAATTTACAAATATAGGTTCATGGGATGTAAATGGAAGCTTTGATGATAAAGCTTATAGAAATGGTATTAACTATATAAGTGATGGTTTAGAATTATGTTTTGGTATCAGCGAATACGGCAATAATACATATGCTTTTGAATATAATATTACCAATTTTGTTGTTAACTTAAATGATAGTCAGATGGTTTACTGGACATTAATTCCTAAAAATATGAGTAATACAGTAAGTAATATCTATATCAAAATTCACTCATCTTTTAGGTATCCAGATACTCTAGATATTTGGGGTTACGGAAAATATGGTGCGCCAGCTTATGTGTATGATGGTTATATAGAAATGTCTAGTGATTACTTAGATAGTGATGAATATATGACTGCTCTTATAAGATTTGAACCAAATACTTTTAATACCACTTATAAAATAGACAAAGATTTTTCATATTATTATGATTTGGCTGAAGATGGCTCAGATGACTACAAGGCCCCAACAAAATTAGAAAATTTTCTAACGGGATTTTTTAATTTATCAATTATTGCTTTTATATTTTGCATGATAGCAGTACTTGCAAATCGTTCTAGTATTAAAAATGCAAGATATAGAAAAAGTAAAAAGAAACTTCCAGCAGACATCCCGTATTTTAGAGACATCCCAGGCAAAAAAGAATTATTTAGAAATTATTATATTTCAAATTTGTATGGAATAATTTTACAAAAATCAGATTTTCTAGGCTCTGTTTTACTTAAGTGGATGAAAGAAGGCTCAGTAACCATTGAAAAAACCGAAAAAAAGGGTGTCTTTAAGAAAAATGACATCGTAACAGCTATGAAAATTGGTGATGTAGTCTGCAATAACTCTTTAGAAAAAGAACTATATAACATGATTAAATCAGCTGCTAAAGATGATTATTTAGAAAGTGATGAATTTAAAAAATGGGCAAGAAACCATTATGATAAAATATTATCTTGGTTTGATAAGGCTTTAAATTATCAAGGAGATGCTCTTATTTCTGACGGTTCTATTCAAAAACATGAAACGCAAAAAATGTTATTTAAAAGTGTAACATTTACAGAAAGTGATAGCATATTAGATGAAGCTATCCAGTTAGCTGGACTAAAAAAATATTTAATAGATTTTTCTAACATGAAAGAAAAAGAAGCCATTGAAGTTCATCTATGGCAAGATTATTTAATATATGCCCAAATGTTTGGTATTGCTAAAAGGGTAGCTGAACAATTTAAAAAGATGTACCCAGAAATAATTGACGAATATAATCATAATTTTGATTTTGACACTGTTATTTATATAAATGATTTTTCTAGAAGCGCAATTTCAAGTGCAAACGCGGCAAGAAGTGCGGCCATAGAAAGAGCAAATAGTTACTCTTCTGGTGGTGGTGGCTTCTCATCAGGCGGTGGCGGAGGAGGTTCCTTCGGTGGCGGCTCTGGTGGCGGCGGCTTTAGATAATATCTACTAAATTAAAACTCCATTATTCTAAAATATGGAGTTTTTTAAATTTACAAATTTATATCATCTTGACTAAGCATGTGAGTTTATTATAGAATATACATAGAAAATAGGTGATATCATTGAATAACAAATATAAGGGATTAAGTATTATCTTAATTTTACTAGTATTGACATTTATCGGATACAATGCCCTAAAAAAAGATGACTTAAAAGAAGCAATATGGGAAAAACCAGAGGAAATATTAGCAATAACTATTGACGGCGAAGAAGTAAATTCATTTCCAACAACTGCCAATTATGAAACAAGTGTAACATGCTCAACTGGAACCGGAGAAGCCATTTGGAATGGAAGCAAGTGGACATTCAATGCAAGTTCAATCTCCAAAAACAAAGCAAAATGCAACATAGCATTTACCAAAGCAGCGCCCGCACCAAATGGATGGTACACATCTAAAAATGGTACACTTTTATATGCTTTAAAAAATACCAATCCAGTGAAAGTCGGAGAACCACTAACTACACCAGGACTTCAGTTAAGTGGTTACACTATGGCTGACGCATATACATTTACATACGCCGTAGCATCAAAATATAGAAGCAAGGCAGTTATTTATGGTACGGGGGTAAGTAAAAATAGTGATGGAACGTATAATTTAACTGGTGTTAATTCCGGTACATATTCAAGTATATATAGCTCACTAGCTGGAAAATACCTCCCAACAATATATGTTCAAAGCTTTCCAGATGCTAGTACAACAAATATTAGTTCTATAATTCAAGTGGTATCTGCAACATCTACTAGTATTAGTGTGAAAGTATATTCATCAGAAATAGATCAACAAGAATCCGTTTTAGCCGCAACTGAAGATGATTATGGGACGTCTTATTACTATAGAGGATTAAACTCAAATAACTATGTTAAATTTGCAAATAAATGCTGGCGAATCGTAAGAATAACAGGAGATGGCTCAATTAAAATTGTACTTCATAACGATAATACTGGTAATTACTCAAATCCATGCAGTTCATCTTATAATTCAGAAAGTGCTGCGTTTGCAAAATATTCAGGAACCACGTATAACTCAGCCTTTAATGCAGGTACTTCTGATAATGCAGCTTTAGGATTTATGTATGGAGTAAGAGGTGCTAGTAGTTATGCCGCTGCTCATGCTAATACTAATAAGAGTACAATATTAACGAACCTAGAAACTTGGTATAAAAAAGGAATGACATCATATACAAATAAACTCGCAGATGTGATTTGGTGTAATGATAAGAGTACATATAGAAGTGGAGAAGAGGTTTCTACTACTACAAATTTAGGATATGGCCAAAATAACAGTAGATATGGGGCGTATCATAGACTGTTAGCAACATCTTCTTTTGTTCCTGGAGGAACAGGAGCCAGTCTAGTTTGCCCAAATGACAATTTAGGAGGAAAGTTATCCAAATTTACAGTAAGCGATACAACAAATGGCAATGGGAACCTAGAGTATAAAGTAGGACTTTTAACAGCAGATGAGGTTGCCTTTGCTGGGGCCAAGTGGGGATCCCAAATATCAGCACTAACTTATTTAGTTGAAAATGCAACCGCAGGCAATTCAGAGGCAGAAGATAATGGCCAAGGTAAAAACAGTTATTATTTATTAAGCCCTGGAAGTTACAATGGACCAACATATCAATTTTTTGCTAATGCATTAGGTGGATATGGTAGTGTCATGCTACAAGCACTGCTCGGCGTAAGACCAGCTGTTGCGTTACTTTCGACTACTGAGGTGACTGGTAGCGGAACCGCATCAGACCCTTATGTTGTTAAATAATATAATTATTAATTTTAATAGATTAATTGAATCTTATAAAGTAGTACGCAGAACCTTGATCTCAGTAGAGAATCATTTCAAGGTCAGCGTACTTTTTATTTTGCTTAAAGAAATAAAAAGAACTTACGGCAAACGCAAAATTTTGCATTAGTCAACTAAAAGTAGACAATTATTTAATATAATATAAATTTTTAAA
>JAUNFS010000032.1 GCA_030524925.1 bacterium
CTACGATATTTTTGAAACATAAAAGTTGCATTTTACTATTTAAATAATATTTTTTAGCGATTATCTTTAACAATAAAAATTGCTATGCTATAATGTTTATAATGGATGGGGGATTATCTAATGAAGAAAGTAGAAATAAAAAGTTATGATTTAGAAATAGAATTAGATGGTGTCATTAATATTATTGGCCTTCCTGCTTCTGGAAAAACTTACCTATTAAAAAAATTAATAAATAAAGTGCCAAATAATGACATCTTCATAGATGGTAAATGTATTAAAAACTATGATACTAAATACTTAAGAGAAAACATAATGGTTATTTTTGATAGTGAGCATTTTAATACCAAATATGTTGAAGAAGAATTATTATATTATTTTGAATACTTAAAAATTGACAAAGTAACTGCTTACAATGAATTAAAAAGATTTTCTAAATATTTCGGTATTGAAGAGTTACTAATTTCCCCAATTAAACTATTAAGTACATCTGAAAAAGCTTATATCAAAATCCTATCTTTTCTTATATTAACCCCGCAAATTCTTGGAATAGACAACATAATGACTTTATTAGATATTAATGAAAAATTAAAAATAATTAAATTTGCTAGAGACAATAATATTACAATTTTAAACGTTACTACCAACAAAGAAGAATTAATGCTTGGAAGTGAAATATTAATAATTGACAATCATCAAAAACTAAAAATGGATAGCACCCTAGAGATGATCAAAGAAGAAAAACTCCTAAATAATCATGGTATGAAAGTTCCGTTCTTGGTAGATTTAAGTAATGGACTTAATTACTATGACTTATTAAAAAACAACTTTTACAATATAGACAAACTAGTAGGTGAAATATGGAAATAATGTTTACAAACGAAACAAACAATTTATTAAATGATAGACAGTTTTTATCTTTCATCGGTGAGGTTAAAGATTTAGAAACAATATTGCCAAATCTTAACTTACTTAACTATAAAGAAACAAAAAAATTCAAACACTATTTAAAAACTACTGAATACTTTAATGATTTAAAACTAGATAATGAACTACTTAATAAAAAAATTGCCGACTTAAGTTCTTATGAATTAATGTGTTTTAAACTGCTTACTATTATTAATAAAAAACCGAGTATTATAATACTAGATAATGTTGATTGTAAAATATGCGAAAAATATAAAAGCAAACTACTTAATTTTATAAGACTTATAAATGCGAGCAATCAAATAAAATTCATTGTTATTAGTAGTAACACTGTATTCTTAAACCAAATTAGTAAAGACTGCTTAGTCATGAAAAACGGCATTATAAAATATCAAGGAAATATAATAGATGGCATTAAATCTGAAGAAATAAAAAAATGTGAAATTATTGATTTTATAGACATTGCAAATCAAAAGAAAAATGCTAAATTAGATTATTATTTAGAAACAAAAGAACTACTAAAAGCAATTTATAGGAGTGTATTTTAATGAGATATAAAGCAAGTGTTAGCTATAACGGAAGTAAATTTTATGGATTTCAAAGATTAAAAAATCATCCTTCAGTTCAAGAAGAACTAGAAAAAGCGCTTACCAAAATAAATAAAAGTGTAGTTGAAGTAAAAGGAGCAGGTCGTACTGACCGTGGGGTTCATGCTTATAATCAAATGCTCCACTTTGACTTAAATATTAATATTGATTGTGAACATCTAACAAAAGCAATCAATTCTCTAATTAATAAATATATTAAAGTTAATTACTGTGAAGAAGTTGGTGATGACTTTCATGCTCGTTTTGACGCAAAATACAAAGTATATCAGTATGTTATAAATTTAGGCGAATATGACCCACTAGATGAAGACTTTATTTATAACTATAACCATAATCTAAATATTAAAAAAATGAAAAAAGTCGCCAAAAATCTACTAGGTTTCCACTCTTATAAAGCATTTACAGCTGGTTACCGTGATAGTTATAACAGCGTTATATATGATATAAAATTTAAAAAAAAGAAGGATATTTTAGTCATAACTTTTATTGGCAAAAGTTTTTATAGATATATGGTTAGAAACTTAGTTGGCGCATTAATTCAAGCTGGTGAAGAGAAAATAGAAGCAGAAGACATTACTAGCATGCTTAATAAAGAAACTAACTTAACCCATTACGTTACTGTACCAGCATGTGGACTTTATCTAGTGGATATCAAATATTAGTATAATTCTTTTTATTTTTCAATTAATAGTGTATAATAAAAACAAGTAGGTGAATTCATGAAATATCAAGTAAATGGTCATAGCATTTTTCTTATATTATTAGTGACTTTTTTATCAAGTGCTATACTAATGCCATTAATAAAAAAAGTAGCTGTGCATATTGGCGCAATAGACTACCCAAATGAAAGAAAAGTTCATCATAAACCAATGCCTAGGCTTGGAGGTTTAGCCGTATTCTTATCATTTTTAATTGGATATATGTTCTTTGGCGAGCCTACAATTCAAATGAACTCTATATTAATTGGTGGCTTTATAATAATTCTTTTAGGAATATTTGATGATATTAAATCCATTCCTGCGAGTTATAAATTTATTGTTCAAATATTAGCAGCATCAGTTGTAGTTTTCTATGGAAATATTTATCTTCCATCAGTTAGTGCTTTTGGCTTAAATTTAGAATTTGGTATTTTTGGCTACCCCTTAGCGGTCTTCTTTATAGTTGCTATCATGAATGCCATCAATCTAATAGATGGTCTAGATGGCTTATCGTCAGGAACTTGCTCAATCTACTTTTTAACAATTGCTGTCATCGCTTTCTTTTTAAACAGATTAAATGGACTAGATGTTACCCTTTGTCTTATAATGTTAGGGGCCACCCTTGGCTTCCTGATATATAATTTTTATCCAGCAAAGATTTATCTAGGCGATACGGGAAGTACATTTTTAGGATTTATGATTGCCGTCATTGCTCTACTCGGATTTAAAGCTGCAACCGTAACATCTCTAATCGTACCAATTTTAATCTTATTCTTACCAATAATAGATACTATATTAGCAATATTTAGAAGACTATTAAAAGGCGAAAACATAGGTGCACCCGACAAAGAACACCTTCATCATCAACTTCTTAAATTAAATAAATCAACAAGAAAGACCGTTCTAATAATGTATGGAATTGATGCTTTATGTGCTGCCATTTCAATTTTCTACACCCTAGGAGACAACCACTTAGCAATTATCCTTTATATTATCCTACTAATCGTATTAGTAACTCTAATTATGAAAACAGACATCTTATTCCAGCATATTAAAAAGGAACCAAACAAAAAAACTAGTAAAATGAAATTTACTAAAAAGTAAAAATCATTAACTAGTTCTTTTTTTATTCAACTGTTACAGACTTTGCTAAATTTCTCGGTTTATCAATATCACAACCATTATTTTTAGCAACATAATAAGCAATTAACTGTAAATAGATTATCGGCAAAATAGGCATTACAAAATCATTTACTTTACTAATTTGAATTAACTCATCATAAGCATCTTTATTATGACTTAAATCACAACTAGATAAAACTATTGAATAAGCACCTCTGGCTTTAGTTTCTTTAATATTACTAATAGTTTTTAAAGCAATATCTTCATCAGTAATAATGCTAATAACGGGCGTATTTTCACTTATTAAAGCAATAGAGCCATGTTTTAACTCACCAGATTGATAAGCTTCACTATGTAAATAAGAAATTTCTTTTAGTTTTAAGCAGCCCTCTAAAGCAATCGCAAAATCTATTTTTCTTCCTAAAAAGAAAATATCATGATTCTTATAAATCTTACTTGCTAACTTTTCACAAACTTCAATGTTTTGAAGTTCATCTGAAACATATGTCTTAATATTTTCAAAAGCGCTAATTATTTCAAGTTTTTTATTATCATCTAATTTATTTCTATCTAAGCATAACTTAAAAGCTAAAAGAGAAAGTAAAATAACTTGAGCAGTATAAGCTTTAGTTGTCGCAACTGCAATCTCTGGACCAGCCTTAATATATAAAACATTCTTAGCCTCTCTAGCAATAGAAGAACCTACAACATTTACAATAGCAAGAGTGTCAATTCCTTTTTCTTTAACTAATCTTAAAGAAGCTAAAGTATCAGCTGTCTCACCTGACTGACTAATAACAATTAATAAGCCATCTTTATCTAAAAAGCACTTTTTATATCTATACTCACTGGCAATGTAAGTATTAACCTCTGTATCCGCATATTCTTCAAAAATATGTTTAGCAACACATCCTACATGATAAGCACTACCACAAGCAACTATATCAATTCTTTTATATTTTGATAAGTCTGGTAAGTTAACAAGCTCGCCATTTTTTAAATATTCATTAACTGTTCTTTCCAAAACTTCAGGTTGTTCGTAAATCTCTTTAAGCATAAAATGATCATAACCATTTTTCATACCTGTTTCAATATCATACTCAAAAGTTAACATTTCTTTATTTACCAATTTACCATCACTATAAACTTTAACATCATTAGGTGTTAAAACAGCAATATCACCATCATCCAAAGTATAATAATTCTTAGTATATTTTAAAATTGCTGGAACATCGCTAGCAATAAAATTCTCACCATCACCAATTCCAATTATTAATGGTGCATTTTTTCTCATAGCATAAAGCTTATCATCATCATTTACAATTACTCCAAAAGCATAACTACCGATAATTTTCTTACTAGCAGCTTCTAATGCCTTATAAACATCCTTAGTTTCCTCATACAAAGCATTAATTAGTGCTGCAGCAACCTCAGTATCAGTATCAGAAATAAACTTGTGATTCTTTAATATATTTTCTTTTTTTAACGCTTCATAATTCTCAATTATCCCATTATGAACTAAAGTAATTTTACCAGCAGCATGGGGATGACTATTAATCTTTGAAGGTTCACCATGAGTAGCCCATCTTGTATGACCAACTGCCAAATCAGCACTTTCATTCATATTAAGTTCTTTTTTTAAATTTACAATTTTTCCTGGCTCTTTAAAAACCTTTAATTCACCATTGCTATTTTTATACGCTATACCAGCTGAATCATAACCACGATACTCTAAAGTCTCTAAACCGTTAATTACAACCTCAATAGCTTTTTTCTTTCCTACATATCCTACGATACCGCACATTAAACATCTCTCCTTTTCATGCATAAGAAAAAAATGGAGAGACTAACCCTTTGTTACAATTTTAATTTTGTTTTTTGTAGTTAATCTTACGTTTTCCATACGCAGTGGCATCCGCCGAAATTTTCGATAAACCACTGTCCTCGTCACCTCATCGGTCTGGCGCTCATTATACTTAAATTATCCTCCTATAGAAGTATAACTAATTAAATTATATTTAAAAAAAAAGAGAATGTAAAGTAAAATTACAAATCTCTAGGATAAACACCATCATTAATAAGCTCGTTTATTGATTTCTTTACATAATCTCCCTACTTTGACAGTTGTGTAAGAAAAACATTCTCTAGATAGCATAAAATCTAGT
>JAUNFS010000015.1 GCA_030524925.1 bacterium
AAATAGGGCCTTTAGGAGTTTTTTCTTTCTCACAACTGTCAAAGTCAGGATTATAGCAAACTTTTTCAAACTTGTAAATAACATGCTCCATCATTTTACAAGACTTTTAAAAAGAAGAGTTCTCACTCTTCAAATACAACTAAATCACTTTCAAACTTCTTTAAATAAAATGTTGGACTATATTCTTTGCCATGATTATTCACTAAAGTATCATTAATCGGTATTATTGTATAATCTTTAAGTATTACATATTCATAAGTAAGCGTTAATACTTCTTCATAATATTTACTTAATAAATCCATCTTTAAAGTAGTTGTACTAAGTACACCATCTTTATAATACTCGACTACCTCATAAAAAGCCTTATCTGTTTTAACAATTCTCTGATTATAAATTTTTAGTATCTTCTCACCCTCATAATTACCATCAATCTTACTAATACTATCATCAACATTTATCTTCTTAATAAAATCATAATAACCATAATTTTTCTTATACAAAACATTATCTTTAGCATAAAATAAATTACCCATTAAATCATAACTAATTGGTACTTTAAAAAAATCACTATAATCTTTAACTACATAATCACTAGAATTATATATTGCACTATCATAATAAGTATAAGTATTTTCAGCATCCCTATCATAATTACTATCCCTAAAAGTATACTTCTTATTATTATCTGAATAAAAAGAAATATCTGCTCCATAAGGAATATCCATACTAAGCACATTTACTTCCTCTGGAATATCAAAAACCTTCTTATATTTAAAATTGCCTTCCTTTAAACTAGATGGATCAAATATATAAGTCTCATGCCCAGTAATAAATGCCATCTCTGAAAATAAAGTGCCATCATCAATAACTTCACCACTAATTTTCTTATAATAACCATCATCCCCTATCTTTTTATTATGCATTACCTCTTCTTTTAAACTATTTAAGTTTACTTTATTTTCTTCTTTCTTACCACATCCTATGACCAACAAAACAACAATCAATAACAAAAATACTTTTCTTTTCATAATCCTCATACCTTATAAATATTATATAAAAAATAAATGTTCTTAGCAACACGAAAAAAATTTTCAAAATTATTGTTGACACAGCATTACATTAGTGATACCGTATTAAAATTAGAAGGAAGTATATGATTGCAAGCAACGGAGTAAAGCATAATTCATGTGTCACTCATTTCACCGGTACAGTTATATATTAAGCTATCAATAATCTGAAATGAGTGCAATATCAATTGAAAGGAGATTATTAATTATGGAAAGCATCAAACTTAAAAAAAGTAACTATAGGAAATTTATTCTTAAAGGTTCTCTAGCACTAGAGCATTATTATGAAAATAATAATGAGTACAGTGATTTATACGCTAATTATAATGAAAAACTAAAAAAATATTATGCATTACCAACAAAAGATGAAATTAATATAAAAAACATGGCTGAAGAGTTAAAAACTTTAATAATTAAACTCGGTCAAGAAAAATTTACATTTTATGAAGATGGCGACGTATTATATAATTACAACAAAACCAAAAAAGGAGATGAAAAATAATGTCAAAAGGTGGAAAAAATAGAGATTGGGGATATGCTAGTTATGATGTAGACAAGTATGACGATTATAGTGACTCAAACTTACAATATACTAGTTATGAAAAAGATGGATCAGTAAATAAATATGTAGATAACGGAGATGGTCACCATGGGCACTATCACTATAACAGCAGTGACGAATATAATAAAGGTGGAGAGCCTGATTATGCTAGAGAAGAAAGCAATAACTCTCCTAATCCATCTACAGGAGAAATACAAGAAAAAGGTGGCTGCTATCTAACAAGTGCTTGCATGCAACATTTTCAAGAAAATTTTGATGATGACTGTTATGAATTAAGAGTACTAAGATGGTTTAGAGATAATTTTGTATCACAAGAAGATATAAAGCATTATTATGTTGTAGCTCCTTATATAGTTGAAGCAATTGATAGTGAGGAACATTCAGACATTATTTATGATTACATATATGACACAATCGTTGATTATTGTGTTGAACAAATCGTTGATGGAAACTATGAAGAAGCTTATAAAAGATATAAAAATAGTATTCTAGCTTTAGAAGAACAATTTGCAAAAGAAAAATTAATTGAAAGACTTATAACTGATTTAAAAACAAAAGTAATAAACCATTCACTAGCTTAGCTAGTGTTTTTTTTCTAAAAAAATTAAAACACGCCATAATTACCTTAGGAAAAGAAGATTTCTCAATTGATGAAGTTAGAAACATAGAATACATCAAGTAAATAAGCATCTTTTAAAATTTTTTTATTAATTACGTATCAATAAAAAAATCTACTTAAAATATTAATAAACTCATTTTATTTAATGAAAGCAGAAAAAAACTAAAGAAAAAGTTGTAAAAGCCTTAATAAATAAGGAAATTTCTTATTTGATAGTTATTTGACAAAAAGTGTTTTTATATAACTGAATATATTTTATTATTAGTTCCTTAATATTATGAAATAAAAAACTAATTAATGAATTTTTATTACAAACAAAAATAAGAGCCCTAAAGCTCTTAACATTTCTTCTCAAGTATATCTAACACCTCATACAAAATAAATGAAAGTATCATAATAAGTACTATTCCACTCATTACTAAATTTAAATTAAATACTTGCGTGCCATAAAGTATTAAGTATCCTATTCCTGCTTTACTTACTAAAAACTCTCCCATAATAACTCCAATTAAACTCATAGATATATTAAGTTTTAAACAAGATATTATTATTTCCTTATTACTAGGAATAATTAGTAATGTAAGCTTTTGATATACACTAGCACCATAACTATCAAATAATTTTATCTTATCTTTATCAGTATTAATTAATCCATTATATATTGACACTAAAGTTACTATAGTATTTATTAGTAAACTCATTACTATTATAGAGCTCATATTTGCCCCAAACCAAATAATTAGTAATGGTCCCAAAGATACTTTTGGTAAACTGTTAAATAATGTTAAAAATGGATCCATTATCTTCTTTAAAGTAGGTAATAAATAAAACAATACTGCAAAAACAAAACCTATTAAACTACCTAATACAAACGATATAATTATTTCTTTTACAGTAACCCATATGTGATAAAAAAGCATATTATCTAGATATAAACCGATAATACATTTAATGATTTTACTAGGGCTAGAAAATATAAAACTATTAATTATTTCTTTTCTGCTTAATAACTCCCACAAGCATATAAAACCTATACTTATTAAAAGCTGAATAATAATAATCTTCCATTTATATCTTTTACGTTTTTTTAAATACTCTTTTTGATTAAGTGATATTTTTATCTAAATCACCCCAAATCATATCATGATATTTATTAAAGTCATTTCTTTTTCTTTTATTTGATGGAATCGTCTCATTTGCAAATGGTATTTCTACTTCTCGTTTTATAACAGCTGGTCTTTTTGATAAAACAATAATTCTATCGCAAAAAGAAACACACTCCGCAATATCATGACTAATTAAAATAGTAGTAACATTTAACTCTTTTAAAATTTTCCATATTTGATCTGTTATTGTAAGTCTTGTTACATAATCAAGTGCTGATAATGGTTCATCAAGAAGTATTAAATCAGGCTTTAAAGCTAGTGTCCTAACTAAAGCAACTCTTTGTCTCATACCACCAGATAAATTAGCAGGATATTTATCTAAAAACTCCCCTAATCCAAAACTTTCCAATAACTTTTTCGTATATAAAATATTTTCATCAGTTAACATTTTCTTAATCTTTAACCCTAACAGAGCATTATCTAGTACACTTAAATAAGGTAACAAAGCATCTGTCTGAAGCATATAAGCAAAGCTTGCATCTCTTAAAACCTTCCCGCCAGTAGCACTATCAAGCCCTGCTATAATATTTAAAAGTGTACTTTTCCCACACCCAGAAGATCCAACAATTCCTACTATCTCTCCCTTAGAAACCGAAAATGAAACATCCTTAATAGCAAAAACTTCTCCTAAAACAGTTTGATAACTCTTTGAGATATTTTTAACATCTAATATTTTAGTCATTAGTTATTAAATCAGTAAATAAAGGTCTTTCATCAATCATTTTATTATTAATTAACATATCAACTAAATTATCAAACATCTTTTCATTTATATTAACATTCATAAGCCACGTATCTGCATTCTTATATCTTTCTATAATTAATTCTAAATCATTTAAAGATGTATCTGGAAACTGTGATAATATATCTTTAGCAAGAACACTAGAACTATTTTGATTAGTATATTCTAGTCCTTTATTTAAAGCATCACGAAATCTATTAATTAAATCTTTATTTCCAGCTATAAAACTCTTTTTAGCATTAAAAGCCGTATATGGCACTTCACCAGCATATTTTCCTACACTTCCAAGAACATAACCAAAACCTTGCTTTTCTAACTTTGTAGCATTAGGTTCAAATAAATTTACAGCATCTCCTTGTCCACTTATAAAAGCACTAGTTAAATTTGCAAAATCAACACTGTCATTTACCTTAACCCCACTAATATTTTCATTAGCTAAAGCAGTTTTAAAATTAACTATTGGCATTCCACCAACTCTACCAGCAAGCACTTCCATTCCTTTTAAATCTTCAAGTTTAAAATCATCTATTTTATTTCTACCAACAATAAACTGTCCATCTCTTTTTGTAAGTCCCGCAAAAGATTTTATATAATCTTTTTCATTATTTTGATATACGTATATTGTTGCTTCAGGCCCACAAAAACCTACATGAACATCACCAGATATAACCGCAGCAGTTACATTATTAGCTCCACTCGTAAGTATTAAATCAATCTTTATATTATTATCTTCAAAATATCCTTTTTCTATCGCAACATAAAAAGGCGTATAAAAAGCACTATGAGTCACCTCAGCAACCCTCACTACATCTAAATCACTTTCATTCTTATCAAATTTAGTCATAAATCCAATTAGTAATAATGCTACAAATACTACTGCTACTAAAAGTAATTTTTTTTCCATAAATTCCTCCCTACTAATTATAGTATATGATGAAAAAAAGAAAGAGGAACTTATTTATAAACCATCAAAATCATGATATAATTTTTATATCAAAAGGAGTCATTATGAAGTACAAAAAAATGTTAATTATTTTTATAAATTTATTATATCTAGAATTTATTTATCACCTATTTATTTTTAATAGTTTTAAACTCAAACACATATTTTTAATTACAATATTTACAGTGTTATCAACCATCTTTATTGACCTTATTACTAGTCTATTTACTAAAAAAGTTAATAAATGGCTAATGATTATAATTAACTGCTTTCTATCAATATTATTTATCGCTCAAATAATCAACTACCGCTTTTATGGTAATGTAATAAGCATTTACTCAATCATTCATGGTGGTCAAGTATTTGGTTTTCTAAGTGCCATCTTTTCCGTACTATGGCAAAATATCATCTGTGTTATTCTCTTGCTTATCCCAGTACCGCTTTACATAGTATTTAACAAAAAAATAGAAACAGATAACCTATCATGGAAAGTCATTCTTAAAAAAACCGGTTTACTAATAATTATATTTATTTTAAGTTTATTATCCCTACAAACTGATAAAAAAGAAATTTACTCAGCAAAAAATTTATATTATTATCGTCATGCTCCCCTTGAAACTGTCAAAAAATTAGGTATGCTAACAACCCTAAGACTTGACCTTGAAAGAACTGCTACTGGCTTTGAAGAAAACATCACTAAGGTAACTGACTTAAATTTACCTGAAGTAAATGAAGACACTAAAAATGAAGATAAAATCAAATACAACGTAGAAGACATTGACTTTTTAAAATTAGCTGAAGAAGAAACCAAAACCGAAATTAAAAACATTCACTACTATATGGCAAATGAAACCCCAACTAAACAAAATAAATACACCGGTATGTTTAAAGATAAAAACTTAATAGTAATAACTGCCGAAGCCTTTTCACCAATTGCTGTAAATGAAACCTTAACCCCTACTTTATATAAATTAGTTAATCAAGGCTTTACTTTTACTAACTTTTATAGTCCAATCTACTACGTTAGTACATCAGATGGTGAATATGTTTCTTTAACTAGCTTACTTCCTAAAGAAAGTGTTTGGTCATTTTACAAATCAAGCAAAAACTACTTACCATACGTTTATGGAAATGTATTTAAAAATTTAGGCTACGAAACTTATGCTTTTCACGATGGCCAGTACAAATATTATGACCGTAACTTATCACATCCTAACATGGGTTATAAATATATGGCTTGTGGTAACGGCTTAGAAAAATTAATGAACTGCAAAAAATGGCCACAAAGTGACTTAGAAATGATTAACGCAACCTTTGATATGTACAGTAACGAAGAAAAATTTGTAGCTTACTACATGTCTATATCAGGTCATTTAGAATACAACTTCTATGGAAATAATATGGCAAACAAAAATAAAGCTTTAGTCGCTAATACTGAATATAGTGATAAAATAAAAGCTTATATAGCTTGTCAAATAGAACTAGATAAAGCCTTAGAAGAACTAATTAATAAACTAAAAGAAAAAGACATTCTAGATGATACGGTAATCGTTTTATCAGCAGATCACTACCCATATGGCCTAACAAACGATGATATTAATTCAGTAACGCCACTAGAAGACGCTAAATTTGACATTCACAAAAACAATCTAATCATTTGGTCAAACACTATGAAAAAAAATATTAAAATAGATAAAATATCTGAAAGCCTAGACATCTTACCTACTATTCTTAATCTATTTGGTATTAATTATGATTCTAGACTACTAATCGGTAAAGACATTTTATCTGATACTGACGGTTTAGTAATTTTAAATGACCGCTCATGGATTACAAAATATGGTAAATATAATGCCAGTACTCAAAAATTTACTAGTTTAACTGAAGAAAAAATTCCTGAAAATTATGTAAATAAAATCAACGAAATCGTTGCCAATAAATTTATAATATCAAAAAATATTTTAGACACTAACTATTACAAATATGTATTTAAGGAGGAACAATGAACATACAAGAAATAATGCTAAAAAGAGAACAACTATACTCAAAATATGCGACTAAAGATAAAGAAGCTACAAGACTAAAAGATTATATTCCAGACATTCGCCCTAACTTTTTTAGAGACATTGATCGTATTATCCACACAGAATCATACACAAGATACATGGATAAAACTCAAGTATTTTCTTTTAACGATAATGATAATATATCCAAAAGAATGACTCATGTTCAGCTAGTTTCAAAAATAGCAAGAACTATCGGAAGAGCCTTATCACTAAATGAAGACTTAATAGAAGCTATCGCACTAGGACACGACCTTGGTCATGTACCATTTGGACATGAAGGAGAAAGAATCTTAGATGCTATAAGTATTAAATATAATGAAGGCTACTTTAATCACAATGTACAAAGTGCTAGAAATCTTATGTATATTGAAAACCAAGGAAACGGCCAAAATATTAGTATTCAAGTTTTAGACGGCATTCTATGCCATAATGGTGAACTAGAACAAGAAAACTATCATCCCAAAACTAAAACAACCGAAGACTTTCTAAATGACTATGAGTCATGCTATACCCAAAAAAATTACATTAAAACTCTTGTCCCAATGACTCTAGAAGGCTGCGTTGTCAGAATATCTGACATCATTGGCTATATTGGTAGAGACATTGAAGATGCAATTAAAATAAATCTAATTAATAGAGCAGACATTCCTAAAGAAATAACTGACATTTTAGGAAACACTAACCGTGAAATAGTAAACACTATCACTCTAGACATCATTAATAACAGTATAGATAAACCATCTATTAACATTAGTAAAAATGTCTTTCAAGCAATCAAAAATCTTAAAAAATGGAACTACGAAAACATCTACGAGAAAGCTCACACTAAAGAAGAACTACAAAAATATCACAATATGTTTGAAACTTTATTTACTAATCTCTTAAAAGAACTAGAAAATAAAAATCTAAATAGTAATATTTATAAAGTATATTTAAACAGCATGAATGAAGAATACAAAAAAAACACCCCTGCTCGCATCGTTATCGATTACATCGCAGGAATGACTGATGACTTCTTTATCAAAGAATATCAAAATTATCAAGACTAATTAAAACAAACATTATCTACAAAACAATCATTTAAACATCTAATAGCACAACAACAATTTAAATTCATTGTAAAGAAACTGTTTGTTGATAAATATGGTTCAGTAGTTGATGTTTCAGGATTAGCAAGTAGAACTCTAAAAGTACAACAATTACCTTCAACTTTTTCTACTCTAAATACTGTTGAGCATCCAGTTGCTTCTGTAGCAGTACAATCAGTAGTACTATCTTTTGTTGTTGGCATAGATAATGGTGCTCCACCACCTGAACAAGTATAAATCATTATTGGTCTTGTATTACAAACTAAACAATTACTTCCACCACCAAGCATTGGTCTATCACAAGAATCTAAACCATTTTCTGGACAAACACTTTGTTGTAAAATTTGAATAACCTTCAAAGTTTCTGCTATGCAGTTTCCAGTATTTTCTTTTTCAGTATTATTATTACACATATAAATTCACCCTTTCATTTTACTCAATATATTTTATGTAAAAGGAAAACAAAAAGTGATTTTATTTTTAAACTATTCGTAGTATAATATTTTATAGGTGATAAATATGTGGTGGCAATACTTAATTATATTAACTGTTTTAATTATAATATCCTTAGTAGTAGTTAAATTAAACAAGAAAAATTTTACCTACGAAATCAATAAATTAGTTCAATATCTTGGCGGAAAAGAAAACATAATTGATACTGAAGTAAACATGTCAAGATTAAAAGTTACTCTTAAAGATGTAACCCTAGCAGACAAAGAAGCAATTCAAAGACTAGGAGCAAGAGGAATAGTTGAAATAGATAATCAATTAAAAATTATATTTGGCCCAAATGCTAAAACATTAAAAAAATACATTAGTGAAATGAAATAATGTATTTTTTTTATAAATAATAATGTCTAATTGGTTTTAAATTATCGTCACACTCATAACAAATAGGAGCTCCCGTTTTAAATTCTAAACTCATAACCTCATCAGGAGTTAAATTATCTAAATACATGCATAAAGCTCTTAAACTATTTCCATGAGCAACTATAATTACTCTCTTACCAGAAAGCAACACTGGTTTAATATCACTATTCCAGTACTCTGTAACCCTTTTAACTGTATCTTCAAGATTCTCACCACGTGGAAGTAAATCCTTTGAAATATTCTTATATTTTTCATCATTACCAGGAAAACGCTCATCAGTAACATCTAATAGAGGTGGACGCTCTAAAAAACTTCTTCTCCAAAGTTTAACTTGCTCTTCCCCATACTTCTTTCTCATCTCATCTTTATTAAGTCCCTGCAAAGCCCCATAATGTCTTTCATTAAGCTTATAACTAGACTTAATTAAAACATCCTCATGAAGTTCACTTAAAATTATATCAAGAGTTCTTCTAGCTCTAAGCAAATAAGAAGTAAACGCTACATCAAAATGAAAACCATTTTCCTTTAATATTTTACCAGCTTCTTCTGCTTCTAATACCCCTTTATCAGATAAATCTACATCAGTCCAACCAGTAAATTTATTTTCTAAATTCCAAACACTTTCACCATGTCTAACTATAACAAATTTTATCATTCTATTTCATCCCCTTTACTAACGAATTATGAACCGTTGTTCTAACAATTTGAGTCCTTCCATCAGAAGCAAGCATCATATTATTAAATGACTTCGATACATCAAGATAAGAAAGTACCATTCTAGGAAACGCTATATCATTCTGCTTATCTTTTTCATATAAATCAATCCACTTAATATCAGAACTTTTAAGTACATCCTCTCTCGTAGAACCAATACTTTTTGCATAATCATTTATAACCGTATTAGTATTATCATAACCCCAATTATAAGCACACAGTGCTGCTATAACATTATAATCCATATACTCTAAACAATTTTGAAATAACATACAACCTATCTTTATATTAGTTTTATAATCTTTAATCTTATCCTCATCAATGAATAAATAATCTTTTTTTCCAAGTTGATAATTATAAGCTTGAATAGTCGTGTTATTTAAATTCTCTGAATGAATTTGCATAAGACCTACCCCGCCACGATTATTAACTATGTTTGTTCCTGGATCGCTATTTTGAATAGCAATACCAAGTAATAAATCTGAAGAAACACCATACATCATCGCATACTTTTTTATTACATCATAATAATATTTCTTGGTATGATTTGCCTTATCATAATCAGTTCTATCCTTAAAATCTAAAGTATATTCTTTATCAATATAAAGACCTCCCATTTTATCATTTTCATTTAACAAATTTTCTAACTCCTCTGCATTAGTTCGCTCATCACTTACAGATTCTCTATCACCATCATTTAATTCATCAAGAGATGGAACCAAAGTATTTTCTGTATTGACACTAGAATTAGGTTCAAGTGGTTTACTAGTTAAATTTTTATCATTTAAAAAATTCTCAATATCATCTTTTAAATTACCATCAAATATAGTATCAAAAAGACTCTTTTCCTTTGTATCTGATTTATCATTATTATTCTTGAATAAATTAACTCCTGGAGTTTTTAATAAAATTAAAATAGCCATCAAAAATGCTAATCCGCCAGTAACCTTTCCAACTTTACTCTTTCTTTTAAATCCTTTTACTTTACCAGCTCTTCTTGCTAAATATCCATCTATATCAATATTTAATCCATCAGAATTAAATACTTCACTATAGTTTACAAACTCTGTCATTCTTGAATCAGAATACACGGTCATATTTTTTCCCTTTAGTTTTATATCAATATTACTATCTTTAAAACTATCGGCAATAAATCTCTTAGCATCATTTCCAAAATAAATATTACTAAAACTATTAGAATTCTTATCATTATAATAACGAGCAATTATTTTATCATTTTCAACACTTATTCTAACTTTGTCCATAAATATTTCTTCTTTCTAATTCACGCTCTACCAAATCCCATTCAGCATCCGTATTAATTGGATAAAACGCTATATCATCACCTTCAGTTCCAAGTATTGATGCACTAATCTCATCTAAACTATCTTTATATACAACATACTGCTTATTATTATTTTCAAAAATAAATAATACGTTTAATTTTTCTCCATTAACTTCTATCACACCATCAAAATTTTGCTCCATATTTATTCCACCTAACTATAAAAATTATAACATAACCAAAGAAAAAAGTAGATATAAATCTACTTACATTCCAATAAAATATTTCTTTTTGCCTTTACGAATAATTAAATATTTATTAAACATTAATGAATCTTTATCAATAATCTTATTCTCATCAGTTTCCTTTTCTCCATTAACAGTAATACTGCCATTTGCTAAGAATTCTCTAGCTTCTCTCTTACTAACAGCTATTTTATTATTAACTAAAACATCTATTAAAGGAAGACCAAGTTTAACTTCAAAGCTAGGAGCACCTCTAAATGCATCTTCTAATTCATCCTCTTTTAAATGATTAATATCCCCTTTAAATAAACAATCACTTATTCTCTTAGCTTTTAAGTACTCTTCCTCGCCACGAATATCTGTAATAATTTCTTTAGCTAAAGCTTGATGAGCTTCTCTAAGCTCTGGATGTTCATTATTCTTTCTCTCAAGCTCTTCAATTTCTTCTCTAGTTAAGAAAGTAAATATTTTTAAATATTCAATAACCATAGAATCATCAACATTAACTAAGTATTGGTACAAATCATAACTTGAAGTTTTATTCTTATCAAGCCATAACGCATTTCCTTCACTCTTACCAAACTTCTTACCAGTTTTATCTAAAACAAGTGGCATTGTAAATCCGTATGCTTCTTTTCCTTCAATCTTTCTAATTAAATCTATACCAGTAGTAATATTACCCCATTGATCAGATCCTTCAGCTTGTAAAACACAATTTTTATCTACAAATAATCTTAAAAAATCATAACCTTGAATTAAACTATAAGAAAACTCTGCATAAGTAATACCAGTTTCTAATCTTCTTCTTACAATATCTTTAGCAAGCATATAATTTACATTAATATATTTTCCAATATCTCTTAAAAAGTCTAAAAACTCATATCCTCTAAACCAATCATAATTATTTACTAACTCAGCTTTACCTTCAAAGATATCACTAACTTGTTTCTTAATACCTTCTAAATTTTTATTTAAAGCCTCTTTACTAATAATTTCTCTTTCAGCAGTTGGTCTAGGATCTCCAATAAGTCCCGTAGCACCACCAACAAGTAAGATTGGATGATGTCCTGCCTTAGCTAATCTTTTTGCTGTAACTAATGAAGAATAATGTCCTAAATGTAAACTATCCGCTGTTGGATCTGTCCCCCAGTAAAAAGTAATAGGCTCTCCATTTAATAAATTTTCTATTTCTGGACTACTAATATCTTTAACAAGTCCTCTCCATACTAAATCATCATATAATTTCATAATTTCATTCCTCTTTCTAAAATATATTTTTTAAATCTTTTAAACTAGATACCTCATCTAGACTACTCCCCTTAAATTCTCTATTATATAAAACTGTTTTCATGCCAAGCTTCTTAGGAACTTCTATATCACTTGTAATACTATCTCCAACAATTGCACAAGTACTATAATCTTCAGCCACTAATTTAAATAGTTCTTCTGAAGGTTTAATACCATCTTCTACTCCATAAAATTTACTAAAATACTTAGCAAGTCCAACTTTTTCTAATCTACTTTTTTGACACTCTCTATACCAATTAGAAACAATAACTAACTCATATTTATCACTTAAATACTTAAGTGTCTCAAAGGCATCGTCTTCTAATAAAGTACTACTATTTGAATACACCTCCATAAGCTCATCAAAATACCGTGTATCAAAAGTAGCTTTTAATCTTTCACTAATAAACATACAAACATCTTGTTTTTCATAATTACCAGTTTTCTCATACTCCCCAAAAGCATTATATAAATCTTCAGCACTAAAAGTAAGTTTATATTTATTAACAAATAATCTATAAGCACTTATACAATCATTATATGTATCTAAAAGTGTATTATCAACATCAAAAATTATTCTCTTTATCATACATACCTCCAAAATAAAAAATCATAAACTAAAGGACGAATAAAAATCCGCGGTACCACCTTAATTCATGATTTCCATGCTCTCTTATCTTAACGCGATATAACGATTTAGCTCCAAGGTCGTAAATCTCTTCATTGCTAATAAACAAAGTATAACAAAATTATTTTTGCTTTGCAAGCCCCTTTTTTAAATTACTTCATTTAATATAATTTCAGCTTTTTTAACAAAGAAATCTGAGCTATCTATTGGCAAATTATAACTTAGTAACTTCTTCTTAAGTTCTTCCAAAGTTTCAAGTTTACCTTTAACAAAATTAGGTTCTAATTCCATTTCAATATACATTTTATCATCACTAATAACTTGAAGTACAAACTGACTTTCTTTATTAGAGAAAATAAAACAATTATCATTAATATGAAATAACTCTCTATAATTAATTGCTTTCATAAATTCAAGAGCTTTTTGAATATCTAAAATCGGACAACTAACTTTTCCTTGTTCTAAAATATCCCCATTATCATCATACTTTTTATATTTGTATAACAATTCTTTTTCTATACCGACAAACTCCCTAATTAAAATACAATTCTTTAATACATCTAAAGTCTTCATAGTAGAAATATCTATATCATCACGAATCATATAAATATCATTCATAACGAAATTTTCTAATAAAGCAAATCCCTTTTGCTCTAAACATTTAACTATTTCCTCATAACTACAAGTAACTTTAACTGTTATTTCATCTTCTTTTTGCATAATACCTCCTATTTTTTCTTTGTCAATCCTCTTCTAAGCACATTAACAAGTTCCATTCTCTTAACATCATACTGAATTTTATCAGAAACGTCATCAGGAATACTTTGAAGTTCTTTCATAGACATAATAATATCTTTTTCATTATCTTTACTAAATAGAAAAGCCAAATAATCATCTCTAGCAAGTCTTCTCTTAGCTATATTCCAAACTAAATCATAATTAAACTCATACTTACTAGAATCAAATGCATGTTTACTTCTTCTAACAAAATACAAAAGTTTTACAAAACTATCATGAGGTAAACTATAACTAAATAAATATTCAAACATCATCTCTAACTCATCAATATTATCTGCTAAACTATTTTCCTCTTTAATCTTACAAATAAGTTCTAACCCTTCTATAAAATTAAACTTACGAAATACTCTTTCTAGCTTTCTTAACAAAATCCCATCTAATATACCATCAGCACCCATTCTAACGACTTCTCTCACTCTCTCAAAAAGTCCCTTGCCAAGCGTAAACTCATCAGTATTCTCAGAAACCAAATGCATACTTTTAACTCGTTCTTCATACTTTAAAGGTGCTAAACCAAAATAATAATAATTCTCTCTAAAATCCTCTTTTCCACCATTTCTTCTCGCATCAGAAGACAAATCAAACTCTAAAAAGCCATGAAAATCATACTTATCATCATTAACATTAATTAAACTAGTCGCATGTCCTGGTCCACCCTTTTCATTTCTATAAGTCTTAATAGAACCATCTATTCCTAAAGCTTCCAATATTGCCACAAACAAATGAGCATATCCAAGACAAACAATATCATCACCCTTTAAAGCTTTAGATAACGACACACTCTTTTCATAATCATCCCCTAAATTATAAGCCCTCTCCTTTAAATAATCATAAACAAACATCATTTTCTCTAAAGGTGAAATATTATCATCAAAAGAATCTTTAAATACATCAATAAGCCCCATTGTTTCCTTAAGCTCATCATATGATGTCATCCCAATATTATATTTAAAATTAAACTTAGGTTCACACTTAAAATTATAATTTAATACTGTTCTAATTCCTTCAAAAGAAAGACCCGTAATATCAATGATTACCGGAAAAGAATTACTTTCACAAAATAACTTTAAATCTTCTCCCATAGAGTTATCATTAACAATTATCCTAGTTTCTTCAAAGTAATCTAAATCAATCCCAAACGGTAACTCTCTTATACTCCGATAATCTAAAAAACTATCATTAATTCCTAAATCATCATATCTTTCATAAAATGCTTCTCTTAAAGATTCATCATTTAACGATTTATAATAATCACTAAAATCTTCTACTCCAAGCGTAATCTCATCATCTAAAACATCAATATCAGGATATTCTCCCTTAACAATTACTAGTTTCATAATTTTATCACCTTTAATTCTACCATAATTATCTCGTATTTAAATTATTTGTCAATAAAAAAAGCACCAACACATAAGCATTGGTGCAATTCTTAAACTATTTTACTTTTTTAGGACTTTTCTTTTCTTCTTTATCTAATTTTTCAACTGCTTTATTTAAAACTTCAATAGTTTTTTGTCTAACTTCATCAGCAGCCTTTTCTAGTACTGGAGTTCCTTTTTCAACAGCCATATTATAAAGTTCTTCAGCCTTAATAGAAATAGTTCTAGCTTTATCTTTAGCAATACTAGCAACCTTTTCCTTATCTAAATCAGCTAGTTCTTTCTTTAACTCTTTAATCTTTTTCTCTAAAGATTTTTTAACATCATCATATTCAAGTTCTTTAACTTTACCCCATAACTCATTAATTTTATTAGATAAATCTTTTCTAGTTTCAGAACCTTTCTTTGGTGCAAGTAATACTCCAAGACCTGCTCCTACTACTAAACCAGTAACTAATCCACATCCTCTTTTTTTACTCATAAAAATCATCCTCTTCCTTTCTCTTTCTTAAACCGATAATTTTATTTACAACACCCATAACCCCATCAATGACTTTACTAGTCAAATAACCAACTTTATTTGTAGCAGCATCTACTATATTAAATACCCCATCTAAAGTTTTAATCTTCTTAGTTAAATCATCAACAACTACATTAACCTTATCAATAGTAATTATAATCTTAATTCCTAAAATAATACCTACAACAAGTAAAATAATTAAAAGAAAATAAATAATAATCGGTAAAACGGTTGCTAATCCTTCCACTATTCTTCTTCCTCCTCTCTTTCATTTTTTTCTTCATACATAGAATCAATTAAATTAAATAAATCATTTTCTAAAGTATCTTCTTTAATTGGTTCTTTTACGGGTTCTTTAATAATCTCTTCTTCTTTATCTTTAGCTTTAACTATTTCTTTCTTATTTTCTTCACCCGAAATTAAAATTTCATCTAAACTCTTTAAAGGTTCAGTAAATTCATCTTCTTCAGCCTCAACTTTAACGCTTTCTTTCTTTTCAGCACGTTTCTTCTCAGTAACTCCATAAGCTTTCTTTCTAACATCATCTAAACTTGGCTCCTTAACACCAATATCTGTTTTAACAATGACATCATCTTTAGTATAGTTCTGATCTAGAATTCCATACACTGGCGAAATAATTGGTGTAGGTTTAAAAGGTTTACTAGGTTCCTTTCTCTTAGGCTCTTCCTTTAAAAACTTACTATAATCCATTCTTCTTTCTTCTTTTTTAGGCTCCATAACTGGACTTCTCCTAGGTGTAAACACATCATCATAATCATCACGTACTCTACTTTTTGGTTTTACATCATCAAAATCATCTAATGGAAAATTAAAACTAGAACTAGGTTTTACCTCTTCCTTTGGCATTTTAACTTCCTTAATCGGATTAACCTCTTTAGTAGTAACTACCTCTTCCTTTTTGATAGGTGCTTTCTTTTCTTCCTTAGTAATAACTGGAATCTCTTCTTCCTCTATATCAAAAAGAACATCTTTTAACTTTTTAAAAACACTCATTTTCTCACTCCTTAATTAATAATATCAGGATCTGGAACTTCTTCCTTTTCCTCATAATCCCCCGGCTTAATAACTTCTAAAAGATTGTTATCATTTGATTCATCAAATAAATTAAAATTCTCTTCAGAAGAAGTCATATCATCAATTGAAAGTAAATTCTTTATAACATCATCAGTATAATCAATAGTAGTTAAAACTATCATAGAATTAACAATAGCTTTATTAATATCACCTTTATCTACTATCACTTCTATTTTAGCATAATTATACATAATTTCAATTAAATATTTATCATTTCTTTCATTTACTTCCAAATAACCATTTAAATCATTATAATTAATAATCTCACTTAAATAAGCATTTTCATTCACAGTATAACTAAACTCATTTTTCTTTAAATAACTAACCAAATCTACATAAAGATAATATTTATAATTACCATCAGTTAATATCTCATTATACTTTTTAGAACTTAAACTACTCATAGAAAGCGGTAAATAATATTTATACCCTGTTCTATATTCATTATAACTATAATTTTTAGAACTTACTATTTCTTTAATTAAATCTTGTGGCCTAGCTTCATTAATATTTGTACAACCACACAAGAAAATCAATGTTAATAATAAAAGACATTTCTTCATACTTATCTCCCACTATCAATTATACCAAAATTATTTAGAATTTGGTAATTTTTTTTCGGCATCTAAATAATTGATAGTCTCTCCAAGTGCTACAAATTTCTTCTCATATTCACTTTGTACATTATCTATATCACTATTAGTTAAATCCAAACAAACATCATTAAAATGATACCCAGCATTATTTAAGCTTACTAATGAATACGCAAATAAACCTTTATTATCTGTCTTCTGCTTTATATGAACACATTCTTTACTAATCTTTTCATAACTCTTTAAGAAACTATCACTAGTAAGTCTTCTTTTCTCATGTCTAGTTTTAGGCCAAGGATCCGAAAAATTTAAATAGATAACTGATACATTATGATCAAAATACTCCTCTATATTTTTAGCATCTATACACATAAATCTTAAATTATCAGGTATATCTTCTAACTTCTCTAATGCTCTAACAAGCACTGAAGGATATTTTTCAATTCCAATAAAATTAACATTTGGATGCTTTCTAGCAATTCCTATAATAAAATCTCCCTTACCCGTCCCTATCTCAATACGTAATTCTCTACTATCATCAAACGGATTTTCTAAAACCACTAACGGACTTTCTTCTAATATTTTATCAGCATTCTTAACATTTCTTAACCTCATAACTACCTCCTAAATTAAACTTTTATGACCTCTTACATATATTATTGTAGAGGTGAAATATGAAAAAAGAGCGTAACTCCTTCTTCTCTGAATACGGTTTTAATGGCTATAACACTAACCAGCAGGCTATGATGCCTACTCAAAACTATATGCCAAGTCAAAACATGATGCCCAATCAAAATATGGTAAACACTGCATCAAGTAGTTTCTATGCAGCATCATATCCAAACACAAATACAAACATGAATTCAAACTACAATGATCTTGATGCTAGAATCTCAAAATTAGAAAGACAAGTAAACCGCCTAGAAAACCGTATAAATGAACTAGAAGGAAACAAAGATCTAAACTCTAAAACAGACTATAACTATTCAAACAACATGTATATGGTCTAATCTTCTTTTATTTGAAACTTACCAAAAGTAAGTTTTTTTAATATCTTATTAATCTCTTTAGTACCAAAAATATGTTGAGGAATTTTTAATTTAATTCCTAACCCAATGTAGATAAACGCTCCTACAATCATATCAATCACAATTAACTTAACACTAGATGTTCTACTATAAACATTAAAAGGTAAAAACTTATTCATAATAACAAGTACTACTGTCATCAAAATAGCAGGTAAAAGCGTCTTTAAAATCGTAATAACTGTATCTTTATAATGAACCTTATGTACTCCATTATTAAATGTTCTAAGGCCTACATAAATAGAAATAGAATAACCAATAAACGAAGCAATTAAAGCCCCATAATAAGCTCCTACTCCTAAATAATTACAAACTATCATCAAAGGCATATCTAAAGCCGCATTAAACAAACACCCAAAAGCATTAGTTAAATAAACAGCCTTAAACTTATTACAACTTTGTAAAATAGTAGAAACCACTAAACTAACATTACCAATAAGTGCATTAAACACCATAATTTTAAGTATATCTCCACCATAATGATTTATATTATAAAAAACTGTCCAAACTGGCGTTGCTAAAATTGATAATCCAATAGTCATCGGTAAAGAAACATAAACTATAATCTGAATAGACTTATTAATCTTCTCATTAAGTTCTTTCCAATTAGAAGTTGCATGCGCAGCAACAATAGATGGAATTAACGTAACAGTCATTCCCATCGCAATAGAGTTAACTATCATACAAATCTTACTACCCCACGTACTAATAACACTAGTAATAAACTCTACATCATGAGCAGAATAACCTAAATGATCTAATACCCTTAAAATAATAACCATATCAGTAAAACTATAAATACTACTTATTAAATTAAGTACAATAGAAGGAATAGCATAAATAGCTATTTTTTTAATAATCTCTTTATTACTAATATTATCCTTATCTAATTTTTTATCTAAATCCAAAACTGACTTATTCTTACTAATCTGTATCTTTAAATAGTAATAAGCAGCTACCCCACCAAAAAATGCTCCTGAAACAGCTATACCAATTGTTAAAGTTAAAGTCTGATTTAAAACTTTATAAGCTAAATAAGACCCAGCAAGAATTATAAATATACGCACTACTTGCTCTATTAAATTAGCAGTTGAAGACGGCCCAACATATTGATGCCCTTGCAAATAACCCTTAGTAGCACTTAAATGTGGCACAATTAAAACTGCAAAAGACACACATCTAATAACAAAAGCTACATCACTAATCGTATTTCCACCTTGTAAATCACCTAATATTAATGCACCCAATTCTTCAGCAAATATAAAAAGTACTATAAAAGCCACAAAGGATATATAACTAACAATCTTTTTACTAAGCCTAAATGCTCTAGTTTTAGCTTCTATTAAACCTTTCGCATTATACTCACTAATTAATTTACTCATTGCACTAGGAATACCAGCAGATGAAATAGATAAGAATATTAAATAGATATTATAACCGTAACTATATAAAGCTCCACCCTTAGATCCTACAATAATATAAAATGGAACCACATAAAGCATCCCTAATATCTTAACAAGTATTACGGATGCCGTAGCAATAAAAGTACCAGTTACAAAACTATTCTTCTTCATTATTTTTCACTCAAATCTCTATATATAATCATCGCAGTAAAACAATAAATTTGTTCTTCACCACAAGCAGTAATTGCAACACTATATTTAATATCCATAAGTTCATCAATAGTCTGCAAAAACTCATTTACTGCTAGTTCTAAATCTTTTTCATGAGACTCATCAAAAACCTTAACTAACATTTTTCCTCCTTAAAATTATCATAAAATAATTAAAAGTAAAAAAATGTCAAAATAAATCCCACAAAATCATTATACATTATATTACACTATCATGTACTAACTTTACACATAAACTTTACAACTAATTGATAAATTTCATTACACTATCTAATATTTCCTCATTAATCTCTTCTATACTCTTAAGCTGTTCATTTTTAACAAGATTAATAATTTCAAACCCATACCTCTCAGCCATCAAATGATAAACCTCTTCAATATTCTTATATCTTTCACTGTTAGTATTATCACCTATTAAAAAACGATACTGATACGGCAAATACATAAAGATAACTTTATCAGGTCTAGGAAGTTCAAGTAAATTAAACTCTAACTGTTCTATCCAAAGAAGCATATTAATCTTATCAGAGATACTATCAAACCTAGATGCTTGATACGCAATATTTGACTCAACATAACGATCAAGTATTACATTTACTCCCTCATCAAGTAAATCAGTTATCTTACTTATATTATTGCACCTATCAGCAGCATAATACAAACTAACTGCTTTGGGATTCTCAATATCCTCAAAATAAGGCTCATCATTCTTATTAAGAACATGATCATGTATTATCTCCCCAGTTGGTGTATCATACATTGGAAATCTCATCTTACAAGATTTAATTCCTGATGCATTTAACTTCTCTACTAATAAATTAGCCTGAGTTTCTTTACCAGAATTCTCAGTTCCCTCAATTACAATCAGTTTACCTTTCATTTTTCTTCCTTCTTAAACATCTTGCACATAAAGCCATATAATTATCATTACCTACTAAAATATCTCCCTTTTTCTTACCATCATAATAAGTATAAATAGCATCTCTATTACACTCATTACAAGAAGCATGCATAATCTCTATTTCATCAGCTATTGCAAGAAGTGACGGCATAATTCCAAAAGGCGCTTGCTCACTAGTCATATTTAAACCAGCAATATAAATATCCAAATCATCCACAATTGATAAGTCAAGCAATATTTTATAATCACCCTTCAAAAAATTAGCCTCATCTATAAATATGGTATTAATCTTTTCACTTAAATGCTTCTTAATATCCTTAATATCATCTATCAATATAGCATTTATCTCTTTACCTTTACGAGTTTTAACAACTCCAAAATCTCTAGTATCCATCTTTGGCTTAAAAAGTAATATCCTACTCTTATGATACCTCTTATCATACTCTGCAAGCAAAGCATCACTCTTTCCACTAAACATTGGACCTGTAAAAACCTTAATCATGACTACCACCATCATAATTATATAATTTTTTAAAAGCCTAGTAAATATAAATAGAAAAGAAATAAAAAATTTAATAAAGTGAACACTACTTAATGGTACTTAACGGGTCTTAACAAAAAAAACATTCAATTACTCACAAGAATAATTGAATGTTTTAATTCTAATCAATTAAATGTCCACACTTTAAACAAGCTTTGATAGATGCCCCATTTTCATGTCCACAATTAGGACAGATCTTTGTGCCACCCATTATCTCAGCAGCAACATCATCACTAGCAAGTTTAGGAAGTTCTACTTCACCACTTGGTGCTTCAGCATTACTAATTTTTTCTATTGAAATAGTATTTTCAAAAGAAGGACTATTGAATATTGTTTCTGGATTTTTTTCAGGTAATTCAGGCTTTACCTCAGCACTATTACCTTCATCAAAAATATTTATAACCTCTGGTTCACTAGGAACTGGATTGTTATTCACTGGTTTTACTTCTTGGGCTGGTTCAGCAAAAATATTATCATTAACTAATGTAGGAGTTTCTTCAGTATTTAAATTAGGAACTACCTCAGGCTGAACTTGCTCTTGAACAGGTTCATTAGGTACAAACGCAGGACTAACACTAGGAGCAGGTTCACTCATTTGCTCCTCAAAAGTTGGTGTAGTATCTATTGTAGGTGCTTCTGGCTGCACTACTACTTGAGAATCAGTAGGCATACTAGCAACTGGATCAGGAGTCATTAAATTAAGTTCTCCACCAGCATTAGGATCACTAGCCATTAAATCAAAACCTTCCACACTATTTTCTTCGCTACTACTCATCTTAGCGTTACTAAAACCTAAAATTGGAATAAAGATAAATGATAAAAATACTAAACCTAAACCAAAACCTGCACTCTTATTTAAAACCTTAGCAAGTCTAAAATAAGCAACTATCAAACCAATCAAATTAGCAACTGGCAAAAGAGAAAGCCAACCAGGAAGACCTACTCCTTCAAACAAAGCCCACATATTATAAATAGGAACTATAACAGCCCATCCTGGCTTATTAAGCTTCTTATATATTTTAATCATACCAATAAAATTAACCAAAAAAACAATAAAAAACAATAACATATAAATAAGAACAAACTTTGAAAAATTACTATTAGTATTAAAACTATTTACATAAACACTAAAATCTCCCACACTAAACATCCTCTTTCTACTATAAATAAAGTATAACAAACTATCTAAAAAATTACAACTACCCTACATTTTAACTTTACTCATCTACGGACAGTTTTTAAAATTCAAAAAAATAGACATAACTCCTTAGCTAT
>JAUNFS010000033.1 GCA_030524925.1 bacterium
CTAGATTTTATGCTATCTAGAGAATGTTTTTCTTATACAACTGTCAAAGTAGGGTCGAGTATTATAAAGATGGTGTACTTAGTACAACTACTTTAAAGATGGATTTATTAAGTAAATATTATGAAGAAGTATTAACGCTTACTTATGAATATGTAATACTTAAAGATTATACAATAATACCGATTAATGATACTTTAGTGAATAATCATGGCAAAGAATATAGTCCAACATTTTATTTAAAGAAGTTTGAAAGTGATTTAGTTGTATTTGAAGAGTGAGAACTCTTCTTTTTAAAAGTCTTGTAAAATGATGGAGCATGTTATTTACAAGTTTGAAAAAGTTTGCTATAATTTCTTTAGAATAGGAAGGGTTTATTATGATTGGTTTAGTAACGGAGATTAATAATAAATTAAAAAATATAATTAGTGAATTAGAAGCTAAGAAAAATGAGTGTGAAAGTACTCTAGCTAATGTTAAAACTAAAATAGATCAAAAAATAGAGGAAGCTAAAAGATATAAGTTAGATGTAGATAATGCTAAAGAAAAGATTAAAACATTAGAAGAAGAGATCAAAACTTTAGAAATAGATTTAGCTGATTTAAATGAAAGATTTGGTAAGAAAGATTTAAATGCAGTAGTAGAAGCTGGTAATAGAGAAATTAATGCTAAGATGATTGCTAAGCAAAATGAAATTACTAGATATCGTGAAAAGATAGGGGAACTTACTGAAAAAGCTAGAGCAATTAAAGATTTGTTAATTAATTTAAAGAAAGATAAAGAGATAAAATCAGCTAGATTAGAAAATTATATTAAAGCTACTAATTACTATTCAAAAGAATTAAATAGAGTTATTGATTTTGCTTCTGAAAACCCTGATACTTTAGATGATGTTAGTATTAATTATGAAAAAACAGATTATACTAGTGATATAAATTTAGATAGTCCAGTATTTGATGAGATTAGTAAGATGGAAGATTCTAGTGCGGATGTTAAAGAAGAGTCATATGAACCGGAAATGCAGAAAATGGATTTTAAAGCATTAAATGACAGTATAGATAGTGAATATGCAAGCATTTTTGGAACGCCTTTAGAAGAAGATAACAAAGAAGAAAAAGCCCAAGAAAGTGCGCCTTTAGATTTAGAAGAAGAGAACGTATTTGATAAAAAAGATTTATCAGATGAAAAGATACCGGACAATTCTTTGACATTTGAACCAATTAAAGAAGAAGAATTAAATGCTGAACCTATAAAAGAGGAACCAGTAAAAGAAGAAGCTCCAAAAGAGGATAAAGCAAGTGCTAGCTCATTTATTGATGAATTAAATGATAAAAAAGATAATAGTGAACTTATAAATTTATTTACAGAAAATGGAGTAGATTTCTATTCATTTAATGAACAAGATCAAAAATTATTGATAGAAAACTTTAATAAAGAAATGTATAAGAAAGTATTTGATGTACTTAAGAAAAATAATATTAGTTTAAATTATATATATGATGCTGCTAATATATTTACAGTAGGTACTCCATCAGAACTTGAACATGTAATTACAAAATTATTACTTGCTTCTCAAACAACATTAAATATTAGTTATGTTTTATCTGCACTTCCATTAATAAATAGTTTTGATTTAAGCGAAGTTATTAAGAGTTATGGACCTTCTGTAAGTAATGCTAATATAGCTGATTTAATTATTAAAGCTAAGCATTTAAATGATATGGGAGGTAATAGATAATGGAATACTTGTTAGATTTAGGATTTACTAATGATGATATTACGATATTAAATGGAACAGTGGAAGCTAGTGTTTTAGAAAAACTTAAAATATTTAAGACATTAGTTAAAGTAAATTATGATTATATTAAAAGTCTTGGAATTAAAAATAATAAAGAAGTATTTATGAATCATACGCATATGTTCTTTATAAATCCTGATAGATTTAAAGCTATATTTGAAAAATATGATAAAGCAGATTTAGTTCGTTGTATTGAAAAAAATGCTGCAGTTATAGAAAAACTTTAGAAATAGGTCTTATGATCTATTTTTTTTACAGTTCTTTGTCAAAACTTTGTTTATGGCTATTAAAAAATATGTCAGAAAATGTTATAATTATGTGAGAGTAGTAGGTGATATGATGAAAAAATTGAAATTTTTATTAGCTGTCTTTTTGTCATGTCTATTTATATTAGATACTTATGCTGATACGGGATATGTTAAAAGTCAAGTTACAATGAGGGAAAAACCATCTACAGCTAGTTCAGTAAAAAAGATAATGGAAATACCTAAGGGAACTGAATTTGAGATAATTAATCAAGATACGCCATCTGGTAATGGTTGTGGAAATCCTTGGTTTTATATTTATTATAATGGAGAATATGGTTATGTTTGTTCTTCTTTAGTGGGAATAGTAGGAGAGTTAAATACTACTTATGAAAGACCTTGGAGTAGTCCCGAAAGAGCAATTAGGGGTGGAGCATTATTTATTAGTAGTGGTTATATATCTAAAGGACAGTATACGTCATATTTAAAAAAGTTTAATGTTAATCCTGAGTCATACTATCCACAGTTTAATCATGAATATATGTATAATTTAAGAGCACCTTCTAGTGAAGCCGTAAGTACATATAATTCTTTAAAGGCAAATGGAAAATTAAATGAAGCTTATGATTTTGTAATTCCATATTTTGAGAATATGCCAGACAGTACGTATGATAGTAGTATTAAGAAAATAGATTTAAAGAGAAATGATGATATTGTTGATGAAGAGTTTGAAAAAACTTTAAGTGGTTTTCCTGATAGTTATAAACCTTATTTAAGATATATTCATAGTATTCATAGTAATTGGACATTTACGCCAATGAAAACAAATTATGATTTTAATGAAGGGGTTACTACGGAAAATAGAATAAGTAGTATAGAAATCTCTTCAGGATTATGTGGAGAGCCATACACAGTTACAGAAAAGGGATGGTGCGTTTCTACAAAGGAAGCAGTAGCATTTTTCTTAGATCCTCGTAATTTCTTAAATGAAACTTATATATTTATGTTTGAAAATTTAGGATTTAAAGAAATTGATGAAAGTTTAATTAAAGGAGTTCTTTCAGGCACGTTTATGGATAATATTGAACCAATTAGTAATAAACCTTATTCTTTACTTTTTTTAGAAGCGGGAAGGTATGCTAAGGTTTCAGCACTTTATTTAGCTAGTTTATCTAGACAAGAGGTTGGAACTAAAATATCTAATGTTACTAATGGTGCTGAGTTTACTTATGAAGGATACACTTATAGTGGTTTATATAATTTTTTTAGTATAGGAGCTAGTAGTAGTGAATCTAATCCAGCTTTAGCAGGACTTGTGTTTGCTAATGGTGGTAAGGGTAAAAATAATGGTGGAACAGTAAATCCAACACCAATTCCTAATCCAGGGCAAGATGATAATCCACCTGAAGAAAATGTAAACTTTTTAGAGCTTTTAAGTGTTTCTAAGACTAATGGTTATATCACTGGTTATGATGTTTATACTAAAGTAATTGATGTTATTAATAAAATTGGTGGTAATGCTAACATTACTGTAAAAAATACTAATGGTGATGTGTTAGAGAGTTCTAGTTTTGTTGGTACAGGAACAATAATGGAATTATCTAAAGGGAATAAAAATGAAAGATTTGTATATGTTTTAAAAGGAGATACTAATGGTGATGGAGTAATTAACTCTGCTGATTTACTTAAATTAAGACAACATTTATTAGAAACTAATGTACTTTCCGGTGCGTTTAAAGAAGCTTGCAAGCTTGCTAATAATGATACAATAAATTCAGCTGATTTACTTAAATTAAGACAGTATCTATTAAGTCATTAATGTAAGAAGGGTGATAAAGTGAAAAAGATTAAATATTTTGGCATACTATTTTTATTATTTGGTTTAAATATTATGGGAGTTAGCGCTAAGGCAAGTGCTAGTTTATCAGTAAATAAATCAAGTGTAGAAAATGGGTCTAAAGTAACTGCTAGTGTTAAAGTAAGTGGGACAGCAGCTTGGAATATTAAAATTGCTTCTAGTGGAGCGACTAGTGGATGCACGCAGAAATTTGCTGATGCTACGGAAAATGGAAAGAATACTACTAAGACTTTTACAGTAACTTGTAAGGCAACTAGTATTGGAACTATAAATTTTACTCTTAGTGGGGATATAAGTGGTGAAGATGGAGCACCTATTAATGTATCAGGTAATAAGAGTGTTAAAGTTGTAGCACCTAGGGAAAAATCTAAAAATAATAATCTTAAATCTTTAGAGGTTGTAGGTTATGAGATTAGTCCGAAGTTTGATAAAAGTGTAAATGAGTATAGTGTTAGTGTACCTTCTACTGTGGAAAAGATAACTATTAATGCTACTAAGGAAGATAGTTATTCTACTATTAGTGGAACTGGAGAAAAAGAGGTTTCTGAAGGCTTAAATGAGTTTGAGATAGTTGTTACTAGTGAAACTGGTGTTAGTAATTCTTATAAAGTAAAAGTTAATGTACTTGATCAAAATCCAATTGAAGTAAGTGTAAATGATGTTAAGTATACGGTTGTAAAGGAAGCTAAGAATTTAGAAAAGCCGGAATTATTTGAAGCTACTACGGTAAAAATTGGTGAATATGATATCCCTGCTTTTGTTAGTGAAAGTGCTGGTTATACTTTAGTAGGTTTAAAAGATGAAGCAGGAAATATTAGTTTGTTTATTTATGATGATGGCAAGTATACTAAATTTAATGAATATTTGACTAAAAGACTTTCATTAGTATTTTTAGAAAGTAAAGATATACCTAAAGGATTTGCTAAAGGAAAAGAATTAATTAATGAAGAAGAGGTAGCTGTTTATAAGAAAGATGATATTATTTTAGTGTATGCTAAAAATTTAGAAGATGGTAAAGAAGGCTATTATAGATATGATAAGAAGAATGGGACAGTAATTAGTTTTGATGTTGATAAATATGAAGAAGAGGTAGAGGATGCTAAGGTATGTAAGTATTTGATTTACGGATTAGCTGGAGTATCTTTAGGATTGTTTTTAGCTTTGATTCTAGTTTTAGTTAAGAATAAAAATAAATTAGAGAAGATAAGTGAGAAGCTAGAGGAAGTTAAAGAAAATAGAAAAAAGAAAAATAAAGATGAAACTTTGTCTTAGAAAGGACGGAGTTTTTTTTTATTTAAGCAAGAAGTTAAGTTTGAAAATTTCTAGAGGTAACTTCTCGTCAAAAGTTTTCCACGGGACTTTGTCAATATTTTAGACATTAAATAGAGGGGGTTTTTG
>JAUNFS010000034.1 GCA_030524925.1 bacterium
CTTAGGCATGCCGCCAGCGTTCATCCTGAGCCAGGATCAAACTCTCAATAAAAATTAATTATTTCAAAGTTTAATCTGACTACTCAAAATTGACATTTTACTTAGTTTTCAAAGATCGTTTTGCACTTCTTTTTGTTCGTGCATTAGTAATATATCAAATCTTTTTTATTAAGTCAACACTTTTTTTTATTTTTTTCGACTTTTTTTTAATTTGATATATTTTTATGTTTTTACAAACAACTTTTGCCTTGTTTTGAGGCTTTCCTCGTTTGCATACACTGTATTATATGCTTCTTTTTTTTAAATTGCAACACTTTTTTTAAAGAAATTAAAAAAAAATGAAATTTCGTTATAAAATCTCATTTTTACGTACATTTATTGCATGTTTTTAAACAATTCATAGTACTTTTCGGCAGTTTTTTTGTTAAACGGTCCTACTTCTGCTCTAATCATGTTAATTAAGTCTGTTAATTCTCTTTGAAGTATAATATCCAATTTTTCAGAGTATCTCATAATTCTTTTATGATATTTATATTCGTTTCTGTCTAAAACTCTGAAGCTTCCATCGGGAAATATTTTCACATCTAAATCATAATCAATGTATTTAATGATTTCATCGTCTAATAAAAAGGGGCTTGCAATATCTACTTTATAAAATAAACCATTCGTTTTGAACTGTGCTGTTACGTGAAACCATCTTTTTTTATAAAAAAATACAATTGCAGTTTCTTTTGTACGATGAGCTCTTCCTGTAGCTTCTGTTATTTTCACTTTATTATTTCCGCAAACTAAATAATCAGCTGTTTCATCTAATATAGTGGTTTTATCCCAAGTTCTATGGATTTTTCCGTTATGCTTATAACAGTGCACTGTCAGCACTTTTCCTTTTGCATAATTTTCCATCTAAACCTTCCTTGCCATCATTATACTATAAAAAAAACAAAAACACAAATTTCAATTATTTGAGTTTTCGTCTTCTAAGCATTTGATTTTGCCATATGCAATATAGTCTAAAGTAGCTCCACCGCCTGTTGATTTAAAATTAAAGTCATCAATATTAAAATATTCTGAACTTGATAAAGCATCTCCACCGCCAATTACTGAGTAGGCGCAGCTTTTAGAAACCATTTCAAGAACTGCTTTTGTACCATTTTCATAATTTTCTAATTCATATTTTCCGGCTGTTCCATTTAAAAATATGGTTTTCGCACTATTAATTATTTCTTCGTAACTATTTAATGTTTCTTGTCCAATATCATAGATAATATCTTCCGGCTTAATTTCATTTACATTTTTTTGATTTGCTTTTCCGCCAGAGTCTACAATACAGTCTTTTGGAAGAATTATTCTTTCCTTATATATAGACAAGATTTTTTTTGCTTCTTCTAGACTCTCTTCACTATATAATGATTTACCAATATTAACTTCTGTTTTTAAAAATGTATTAGCAATACCACCTGTAAGTAGTAATTTATCACATTTAGGTAAGATGCTTTTAATAAGTGCTATTTTATCTTCTAACTTAGCCCCACCCATAATTACAACAAATGGATGGTCTGGATTTATTATTGGTTCTAATCCTTTTAATTCCTTTTGCATTAAAAATCCTATACCGCTAGGAATATATTTGGTTATACCGTAGTTAGAAGCATGCTTACGATGTGATAAGCCAAATGCATCATTAATAAATATATCTCCTAAACTTGCCCAATATTTAGCTAAACTGATATTACAATTACTTTCCTTTTTGTCATTAAGATCCTCAAATCTAGTGTTTTCCATTAAAAGTATCTCGCCGTTTTTAAGAGCAGATATTTTGCTTTCTAAAATATCTCCATGAGTGCTACTAGAAAAATATACGGGTGTATCTAATAACTTGCAGAGTTCTTCATAAACAATATATAATGAATTCTTTTCAGCATCTTCTTTTGTTTTGATTTTACCTAAATGAGACATTATAATTACTTTTGCTTGCTTCTTAATTAAATATTTAATGGTTGGCAAAGCAGCAACGATTCTATCATTACTTATTATTTTGTTATCCTTGATAGATACGTTAAAGTCTACTCTTAAAATTACTTTTTTATTTAAAAAATCAAAATTTTCAATAGTTTTCATTAGTACCCGAACTTTCCATTAAGAGAGTCATCGTCTTCAATCCATTTTTGAACATCATATATTGTATACTTGTTATCTGGTTCTCTAACAATTACTTCTTTGATACCAGCATTAATTACTACTCTTTTACACATCATACAAGATGTAGAGTTTGCCTCTATTTCTTTTGTAACTGCATTAGTACCGCACATAAAGATTGTTGCTCCGATTAAATCCTTACGTGCTGCTGAGATGATGGCATTTTGCTCTGCGTGTACACTTCTGCATAATTCATATCTTTCACCGCGAGGAATATTTAATTTTTCACGGTAACAATAGCCTAATTCTTCACAATTTTTTCTCTTTCTTGGAGCTCCGTTATAGCCAGTAGCTATTATTTCATCATTTTTAACGATAACACAGCCATAGTGCCTTCTTAAACAGGTGCTTCTTTCACTAACTACTTTAGCAATATCTAAATAGTAATTTATTTTATCTTTTCGCATTCTTATCACCAATATTATTATATATTATTTTAAAGCACGGAACAAGAAAAAAAGAACTGCTTAGGCAAGTTCCTCTTTATTTATAATATCATTAATTGTTATGTTAAAATCATATTTATTGTACTTGTTTTTTGCAGTATTTACTAGATTAAGCCAATGCTGACTAGCAACTTTTTGGCCATTTTCAAATACTGGGCAATATACTCTACCGATTAATTCTGGTGTATTTAAACCTTTACCATAATAATACTTTGACATCATTCTAACATATGATAGAACTCCTAATTCAATATTATTATGTCTGATTAATCCTTTACTGCTCATACCACCATAAATATTGTTAGCTCTTAGCATATATTTTACTTTATAATAGCCACTTTCTGCGGCACCAATACTTAAAAGTGTAGTTTGATCAACATTGGAATAAATTGAAGAATAATGCATTATTAGTTTTTCAACATAGGATGAATTACCTTCATAAGGTTTATATTTTATGTTTCTTTTGATTGTTTTAGTTTCCATTAGATTATAAAAGTACTCTATTAGTCCATATTCAAAACTATCATATATTCTTAATTCGCCTTTTTCGTTTTTTAAATAACCAATATTTGTACTAATAAATGTAGAGTTATTTTTTTCTCTTTCTTTTAAATCATTTATAACATCCTCTAATTTATAATCAAACACATTTGAATAAAACTTAATAATATCTAAATTGTTTTCTATATAATACTCTAAATTATAAACTAAAATTTCTTCTTTTGGTGTTGCCTCTTTGTAAATAAATTTTAATTCTTTAAACTGATAACCTAGCGTAAAACGCGAGGGATATTCTCCTGATGCTTCACTTTTAGCATCAACTTTTTTAGTTCCAGTAAATATTGCAAACACGACAAGTAGTAATAAACATATAATAATATTTAATATCTTCAGTGAAGATACATTTTTTTCCATTTTTGTTCCCCTCCCCAGACGAACGAGTTTAATTCTACCATATAATGGGGGTGATTGTCAAATTTTATACACTCAGTAGTAACTTTGAAGCTTGATTTTTGACGATTTTTCCAAGAAAAAAAGGCTTTTTAAGCCTCTAATTTATTTAGTATTTCACTACTTATATTATAATTTATATATAGTTGTCCATCTTTCATCATGGCAGATACAAAACGTGAACCTAAGCTATTTAGATTATTAATTTCTTTAATTTGATAATAGTAGACATCGTTTATTTCTTTTAAATCAGTAATTAAATATTTTTGATGATTTGCTAGTTCTATTATCTCATTTTTGGCAAAATACATGAGATTACGCCACTTTCTTTATAGCTTCTGCTTCTGTTTTTTGACTAGATAAAGCTATTGGAATCTTTAATGTTAAACCAGTTAATACTCCCTCTAAATCTTTCGCTTCTTCTAATGTTAGCCCTTTTTCTTGCAGTCTTTTATCTATAATATCTTTATTTTTTTCATAAAGGGTAAGATATGCTGTGTCTGGATCATATAATGGGTCACTTTCATAAGCAATTTTAGTTAGGGCGGTTAATGGTTCATTACTTTGCATAGTATAAGTAAGTACAGATGCGTCTTCATCTAATAAATCATCCATAGCAGCCTCTTCCATTAATGGTGGTTCTTCTTTTACGCTAGTTTCAGAAGGTTCAATAGGCTTTATTTCTGGTTCTTCTAATTTTATTTCATCTACTGGGGCTTCTACCAATGGAGCAACTGTTTCATCTTGAGCATCAGATAATTCGTCATTTTCAGTTAAACCTGATAATTCTTTGCCAATTTCACTATCACTTGCAAAGAAACTATTATTACTTAATACGGGACTTTCAAGATCTTTAGAGATTTCACTAGATGGCCCATTTACTTCTGTTTTAATATCTTCTTTGATTTCTTCTGGTGCCTCAGAAATTTTAATAACTTCTGCTAAATCTTCATCTTTAATAGTTGGAGTAATTCCTAAAATACTTATAAGCTCCTTAAATGGATACGAATTTTTGATGTCTGCATTAGTTACTGAAGAGTGATTAGGAAACTTTTCACTAACTTCTTGATTAACTTTGCTTAGTAAAAATATTTTTTCTTGACGATTAAATGCCTTGTTGGAATCTCTTTCTAAATCTTCTCCTTCAACCATAGTTTCATGACTTGATTCTAATTTAGAAATTATTGAAGATAATGATTCCATTAGTTTAAATCTTTCTTCTTTTTTGCTTGCTAGTTCTTCAGGTGTACCATCTTTTCCTGTACCATTTATTTCAGCATTTAAAGTTATAATATCTTCAACTAGATTTGTAGTGCCATTATTTGTTAAAGTTTCTCCGCAATTTTTGATAAGATCTTTTAATTCATCCTTATAGCTTTCTTCACTTTGATGATTTTTTGCAACTAAAAATTTAGCCAAAATGTTATAAAATTTTTCTTGTGCTTCAAAGCTTGGAAACAATTTATAATTAAATTCAGTTTTCTCCATTTATAACACTCTCCTATTTTGCATTATATCATGAAGTTTATTTTAATACAATATCTTTGCTTTATAATATTATTTAAATAGTAAAATGCAACTTTTATGTTTCAAAAATATCGTAGTTGC
>JAUNFS010000016.1 GCA_030524925.1 bacterium
ATCTGAAAAAGAAAAAATTCCGTTAAAAAGCGGAATTTAGTCTAATAATTTACGAAAAAAAAAGCCATTAAGGCTTATTTTCTAATTATGCTGCTGTAATTTCTGAAGTAGTAACTTCTACAGTAGCTCCAAATACTTTATTTTTATCTACATCTTGAACAACATGATTGTCTGGGAAGTAAATATTTAAAGTATATTGATGAATGATATTGCTTCCTGCTGGGAAAAATCCATTTCCTAAAACAATACCTTCAGTATTTGCTCCACTTGGAATATCTACCCAAGTTGGAATATTAATTATTTCACCTGTTGCAGCTTCACCAGTTTTTGAACCAACTAAATTATATTTAAGTGCTCCAGTTGAAAATTGATTTTGAGTAATTTTTAATTTAATTGTATATGGCATTTTCATACCTTTGTTTGCATCTGTTGTATTAGTACCTGTTAATGTAAAATTCTTTGCTCCTACTGGAGTATAATCAGCTTGGTCACAAAGATATGCAGTTGGGTTAGTATCAAAGCCAGCTGGTTTTTTATCATCGCAAGTGGCAGCCGTTGGTTGCACTTGGTCAGCAATTTGAACTGAGTTTGTATTTGCAAAGTTAATCTTTAATTGTCCAGCATTAACTTTTACTGTTGCTTCTGATTCACCAGGAGTCATTGCTGCGGTGAAGTATGCAAATGTTGCACCAACAACAGCTACTAAAAGAGTTGCTACACCAATAACGGTTAATAATAGTGTATTATTCTTAGTATTATCTTTCATTGTTTCCTCCTTCTATTAATTATCGTACTTAACTATTGTACTTCTGAAATAGCAATATGTGCTTTAAATTGTGCTCCTTGATCAGCGTTTTGATCTGCATCTGTACGTGGAAAGAACAGAGATAATGTATATGTTTGAGTTACAGTAGTGTCTCCATTACCATATACTGTTGCTTGACCTAAATTAATTGTTTTTGTAGCATCAGCAATTTTTACTTGTCCTGTTGTCTTTGGCATTGTACCAGGATGAGCAGAATTTGCACCAGTTTCTGTAGCAGTTAAACTATATGATAGTGCATTAGCAGAGAATGCTTTAATAGTTCCACCTGCAGCTCCAGTTGATGAAATTGTTGCATCTTCAGTTACATCATTAGCATCAACAGTTAAAGCAATATTGTATTTTGTTTCTACACCTAAAGAAGATGTACTTTTAATACTAAATACTTTAGTAGCCCAAGCTGCATCTTGTGGGAATATTCCGGTAGCAACTACCTCATCTCCACCAGTAAACTCTGTTCCGATTGTAGCTGAAACTACTTTGTATTCTGTATCAGAACCACTTAACTGAGCACTGAAGAATGCGAATGTTGCACCTACTACAGCAATTAAAAGTGTAGCTATACCGATAACAGTAAGCATTACAGTATTATTTTTCCCTTCGTTCATTTTTGTATCCTCCTTTACTATAAAAATAGTATCATTTTTATTTAATTAAATCAATATATTTTTTTTATATTTTTTTGCTTTGTTTTATTTTTTTATTTTTGCTTGACTTTTATCTTTTTTTATTTACATTTTAGTAGACTATCAAAATTGTGTAAAGATATGCTTTTTTAGATTTTATTTTCCTTTTTAAATGTCTTAATAAGATATAATTATTATATAGAAAGGCGAGTGATTGAAATGTTAAAAAGAAAATTTAGATTTTTATTAGCTTTAATTGCTTTATTTATATGCCTTTCTAGTATTGAAAAAACTTATGCAAAGTATGTTACTGCAGCTAGTGGTAATGCTGATATAAGTATTTCAAGGTGGAATATTAAATTAAATGATTTTGATATTACCAATGGTTCAAACTTTTCAAGTGCAATTATTCCAGCGTTTAACGGTAATGATTACATTGCCGCTGATATTATTGCACCTGGAGCTGAAGGACAGTTTGATATTACAATAGATGGTAGTGAAACTGATACTGCTTATAGTCTTGATTTTGCTATAAGCGTTAGTGGTCAGAGTGATGTTAAAGATTTAATAATTACTAAATATACTATTGGCGATGATTTGACAGAATACACCTATGATGGAAATTTAATTACAAATTTTAATTTAACGGATGAAAAGAATATTACTTATCATTTCTTTGTAAAGTGGAATGATGATGATTTAACTGAAACAATGAATAATTCTGATGATACGACTGCTGCTGTAAATAATGGCAAAGCTATTATGGATATAAATATAAAAGTCACACAACTAGTTAATTGATTGTGTGACTTTTAATCTAACTGTTATTTTTAATCCTGGTGAGTCAGGATTATTTTTTTTATACTCATAGGCATCAGTCCCCCACTTTGTGTCAAGTTCATCGTTTCCTGATTCATAAGCCCAAGTCATTTTAATAATAAAGGTAGTTTCACCTGTAAATGGTTCTAAAACATAGTTTGGTGAAGAAAACTCTATTTTAAATGGGTATTTAGTACCTTCTAAAAGATCGTTTTGTAATTCGTCAGATGAGGGATTTTCTGCAGTTGGAGTACCACCGTCGGCAATAACCTTTTCTTTAGTTACAATCTCATTACCAAACATATTTAATGTTAATATTGTGTATACGAAATCTGCTTTTGATTCTCCTTGATTATATACTTTTGTTTCATTAGTAAAGTCTTCCATTCCAGGATAAGCAGATGTTATATCAACGTTAATGTTATTAACTACTTCACTTTCAGAATTAGTTAAAACGACGTTCCAAGCTCTAACTTTTACATTTATATCTGTGTGAACTTCTTTTACATATACAAACCAAGCAAACGTATTTGCTGATAAAATTATTATTAATATAATTAAATTCTTAGGTTTAATAGTTTTCTTTAGTATTTTGAAGAATACTTTTCTTCTAATCTTTTTTTCTAACTTATTATTCTTGTTCATCTTCATCTTTATCATATATTATTTTTACAACTTGAATTGATACTAATAAACCCATTATTGTTACAAGCGTGTAGTAAACATATATATTAAGCATAATTCTGCTTAAGAAGCTTAGAAAGCCCATTTTATAAATGATCTTACCGTATAATTGACTTTCGGATATTTCTGGATCTTCAATTTCGTTTGATGTGCCCTTGGTTTTGAAAAAATACTTACCGTTTTCTTTTCTTATATCTATTACCTTATGGGTTACTGTTAAGCCTGCCATATCCCCTTTTTCACCATGGTATACTACGTTATCGCCAATTTTAATGGTACTTGGATCTACTACTTTTGATACTAGCATGTCACCCTCTACGTATTCAGGTTTCATTGAACCGGTAATTACAGTAAATATTTTTATACCACCAATTGATAAATTATTTTTAGACACTTTTTGAACTACTATAACAAATAATAGTGCGATTAAAATTACATAGATAATTATTTTTGCAATCTTAGTTAGTGTTAAAAGCATTTTGTTATTTTGAATTTTTTTCATTAACTTTTTCATATTAAAACCTGAAACTTTCTATTTTGTCTATATATTTTCTTATATGAATATCATATTTACTTTGAATTTCTTCAATTGAAGCTTCTTTTTTGTTTCTAATTACTGCGATACGATCACCAATAATTTCTTCTAATTTATTTAATGGTAAGTCAGAATTTAATTCTACTATTTTGGTAATCATATCATCAGTTATTTGCTCTATTCGTTCTTGCGTTTCTTTTTCTGTCATGGCATCTTTATTTTCACTAGTACTGTTTAATACTAAATATTGAAGCAAGATTGTATTGTCTAGCAAACTTTGAAGATCTGGATTATCAGTAATTATTCTTTTACTTTTTTCGTTTTTAACAGAAACTTTTTCGTTATATGATTGTAGATAATCCCATAACTTTGTTGCATATTGGAAGTTCGGATTCTTTAAGATTAAATTAGTCTTTTTGATTGGAGGCACGACTTTAGCTACATGAAGCTTAGCTAAAGTTTTAAATACTTCACTTTTCTTTAAATCCGCAACTTTATCCTCTACTTTTTTAATTCGCTCTAAAAGAGCTGTTTCTTCTTTTTTGCTATTATCTTTATTAAATACTCTAGAATTAATATTAAGTGAAAATACGATATCCTCGCCACCTACTTTACTATTTCCTGTGTATTCACATTTTTTATAATCTTTTAGGGATGATGATAGAATTAACTTCTTTTTACGCATCATAATAAACTGTTCAGTGTTAAGTACTAGAGTATAGATAAATCTATTTTCATAAGTATTATAACTTTCTTCTTTATTTATATTTAATATCTTAGATGGTTTTACATCGCCGTTATCTTCTATTTCTTGAATAAAGTTAGTATGTTTAGATAAGTGTTTAATACTTTCTACAGTAATTTTTCTGGCTTTCTCTATTTGAACTACTTCTTCCTCATTAACGATAAATCTATTAGGACTTCTTAAGATATTATCTAAGTATCTAACAGTATCTTCAATCATTGTTAACCACTCAAAATTTACTTCGTTTTTTTCATAATTAGTTTCTATTTGGTATTTTGAAAGAATATTATTATTAAAGTCATCCACTTTTTTTTGGTTACTATTATTGTATAAATCAAATACTTTTAATTCTTTTCTCATGTTTCACCTATGACATTTTCTTTAATCTTTGTACATATTCTATACATTCATGCATTTTATCTTGACCAAAATTAGTATTTAGATATTTTACAAAGTCATCTATTTCGTCTCTAATATATGAAATATTTAACTGTTCAAATTTTCTTAAGATTTTTCTAGCGATGAAATAGTCAACACCAGATACTTCTTCACCACCGCAGGCAACATAAACTGGAACAAATTTTCTCATATGTGCAACAATACGGTTACCAAAAGCGATACGGAAATGTTTAATTACGTAGTTGTCCATTTCTTCTATTTTGGCGTACATTTCATCACTCATTGGGTATGTTTCTATAGCTGTTTGAAATAAGTTATTTAAATAAGAATAATTAATATCTTGTGCAGGAGTATCAACTGGTGTAAATACTTTTCCTTTATCGTTAATGTCTATGGGCATAGCACGGTCGTATACTTTATCAGTTACCATGAATGTTGAGTCATCGTTATTGATTGTACCAATATACCAGACATTGTCTGCAATATGAAGTTTGCCACCTTTTAGGTGAATTGGATCACTTTTCCAAGCAGAAGATACTATTTCAATGATCCATTCATCATGGTTTGGCATTTCTAGAATTGATAGCATTTCGGCAAAATAATATTCAACACGTGAGATGTTCATTTCGTCTAATATTATAGTATAAACATCATCGGTATAACCGGCTTTATAGATTTCTTTTAGAATATCAGTTTCGTTAAATTTGCGGGTAAATTCGTTAAAATAACCAAATACTTCTGAACGATCTCTCCATGATGGCTGAACTGAAGCGATACATGAATCGTGTTTTAAAAATTTTCCCCAAGCATATGCAAGTGATGTTTTACCTGTACCAGAAATACCTTGTAAGATAACAATTTTAGTAGAAGCTAAAGCAGATATAAATAATCTAATCATTTCTGGCGAATAATATAACTTTAACTGGGATGCGGCAAAGTTTCTAAATAGTTCTACTAGTTCGGGAAGCGTAAAACTATTGTTGTAGTTTTGAACTTTATAATTTTTAAATTCCATATCAATTTCATTAAGTTTAGAAAATCTAATATTTGAGTCTGGATCATTTTCATCAAGTGCTTCTTCTGAGTTTTCGTCTACTGAGCTTTCACCAGGTTTTAGCCCAATTTGACTTACTTTCATTGCTAGAATTTCTTCTTTTTCTTTCATCATGGTTGCTACTTTGCCATTTAAATCACCAATCTCCTCTAAAAGAGATTCTTGCTCTACTAAAGTTTTTTTAAATTTAAATATTTTTTTAAATAGAATTATTATTAAGAAAACAATAAGAGCTAGAATGGCTACTACGACAAGCATAATAACGCCTACTAATATCCACTCACCTACTGTTAAATCGTTTTTATATTCTTGAATTATTTTAATATACTTGTTGATATTAAATATAGCAATTATTCCATTAAAAAGCCCAGCAAATATACTTTTAAACCCTAGAAAAAATTGACTTAATAATTCGTATGCAAATCTTAAAAATGTATTCATTTTACCTCCTATAGTGTAATAATTGTTGTATTAAAAGTTTCTTTACTTTCAACAACTGCATCAAAACAATCTAAATATTCGTGTACAATGACATATTTAAATAATACTAATGCAGTAAATTCATTATCAAATGTGCTATCTAGTTCTAATGAGTAACTAATGCTATTTTTGATTGTTTCATTGATGATATTTTTGTTCTTTTGATATGTTTCGTAACTAATGTTTAAACTTATTCTTGAACGAATCAAATCGTTATCTAGCATAGCAATCAGCTTTTTATATTTTTTAGGCTTTGTAAAAAATGTATCTGGCAAGTCAATTATATAGTTTTGTGAAAAGTTAGAATTAATTGCATCTATTAATATTTTTTCAGAAAGCATTTTTATTAGGACATAGTTTTTATCTTCGTTAATTATTCCAGTATTGAAGGCTTTATCTTTGGCATAGTCACTATATAATTTTCCGATATCTATGTTGTTATCAATTGTAACTTTATAAACATTTCTCTTATATCTTTTATATTTTAAAGTAAAGTCTTTAGTAATGAATAGATTGTGATAACTTTCCTTTTTGGTTATGGTTTCTTTGATAAAGTTTGTAAATTCTTCTTTGATACTTGAGTCTGCGAAAACATAATTTTCTTCAAATAATGAATCTATTAAAACCGTAATATCAGTATATTCTATAGCGTCGTCAAAGTATAAAACGTAGCCAAATAAAGCACAAATATTTTTTATGAGTTCACTATCTTCTTTATCTTCTTTAATCAATTCTTTTGCTATAAGTTTAAATTCTTTGCCTAATTTATCTGATAGGTTTTTGTCTTTATATATTGAATTATTATAGTATCTTACTTCTATATATTTTGTTATAAACAACTTTACTATTCCGTATTTATAGTTTTTAGCTAACAAATATTTAAAGTAAGTATAAAGTGTACTTTCAATATAATTAATATATAATTCTACTTTACTACCCATTTTTACCTCCTAAATTGCACTAAAATTTATTATTGATGTATTATTAATTATTGGATATGTATAATTTTGTTTGGGGTCTTTTTTATAAAATCTAATTGCGGTACTAGATACTGCGTCTATATCAAATGTAATTGAACTAATATATGAAACGTTGTCTACAGTTGTATAAAGTTTAGTACTTTTTTCAGTTATATTTGATGTAGTGTCTAAAATTACTTTAGATGGATCAAATGATAGTGTTATTCTGGCACTACTAAAATTGGCTTTATCAGCATCACTAAGAGCTAGATAATCATCACTAATAATTTCATCACCAACATTATAATTTCCAAAGGCATTTCTGGCAAAGTATGACTGTCTTGTATTAGTAATGTTGAACATGAAATAGGCTTGATTTTCTGTATCTTTAATTTCATGTGATAAACCTTGAACACCAACTTTTATTCTAAATGTAGCTGCTAGTTTCTTGATGTATGGAGAAAGAGACTTAGCGTTAACTTTAACAGTTACTACTTCATTTGCATTGAATACTCTAGTTGGGTTAATAGTTAAACTGTATAATACACTATTTTGATTTTTATAAATAACTCCGGTTTCATTAGTTATTGAACATATTGTCTCATTAGCGCATTCTACATCTAGAGAATACTCTATATCACTGTTACTATATAATAAGTTATTTTTACGATTATTTAGTTCAAAGTCTATTGTAAAAGGGTCGGTCCCAGACCAGTTATTTATCTCATATATTTTATTATTTGAGGTAAGTTTGTCACTATTAAAGAAAAAATTGTTACTTTCTAAAATATAGTCTAATACTTTGGTATATAGATATCTTGAGAATGTTATGGTTACTGGTAATAATAAACATATAAGTAGAGCAATTATAATAACTTTATATTTTTTTATATATTTCACTCTACTCACCTACTTTTACATTTTATATTATATCATTAACTTTACTTTAAATAAAGCATAAGAAAAAAAGAGAATAAATTTCTCTCTTAAATTCTTTGTGTAGCATTAATTTTTATTATAAATGAATCTATTAGCCCCTGGTATTCGTCTGAATTAACATTATATTCTATCGGAAAGTTTACTACTAAAACGTAATTGTCTGTTTGATTAGAATCATGAGTAAAGTACCCTACTTCATCAGTATTTAATTTTTTAAAATACATGTCACCATCTTGAATTATTTCCGTACTTGTAATTACATCATTTTGTTCATTTTCGCGGAATATTTTGAATGTTAATGGTAAATTTGTTGTAGTTTGAAATTCAATGCTGTAATCTAAATTTACGTTAGCTCTTTTATTATTTTTAAAATTATTTACTGAGAATCTATAAAGATAGTCCGTTTCACTTGGTACTAGGCCAGCTAAAGATATTGAGTTTTCTACGGTTCCAACGTCTACTATAAAAAATGCAATATTGGCAACGGCATTACCTTCAGCATTACTTGAATATTTAGAGTATGTAATTTCTGCTACATTAATAATTATTACTATCAAAAGTAAGATAATAATATATTTAAGTATAAATAAAAATTTTTGACGATTAATATTTTTTAAAAATTCACTCATGGTTGTTTTCCTTTTGATTTATTTTTTTGTCAATATTTTTTTGAATTTCTGTTAAGTCTAATCTTATAGTATAATCTTCTTCTAAGTCATCAATATTTTCTTTTATTTTACTAATGTCTTTGGCAGCGATTGTATCTGTTTTTTTATGTAATAATTTCACTGCGGGCTTTTTTTCTTTTTTAGAATCATAAGAGAAAGCAATGTCAAAAATTACTAAAGTTACAAATATTATTATTAAAATTTTTGGATTAGAGAAGATATTTTTCCAAATTCCTAAGTTTGGGTATATTTTTATTACTTTGCCAATTATTTTATCTTTGGATATTGGCGTATCTTCTGTGTTGTTGGCGTCTCCCTTTGTTATAAAAGTATCGTTATTTTTGCTTAGTATTCTATGAGTAATATAATCTTGGTCTTTTTGAAATGTAATTATATCATTTATTTCATAGTTATCTACTTTTTTAGTAACAATAATATCATTTTTATTAATAGCAGGATTCATGCTTCCGGTAGCTACTTCAAATACAGAATAGTTAAAAAGACTAAAATAGTTTTTTCCACTTATTAAAGTTTTAGCTTTTGCGAAGATAATTAGAGCTAAAATAGCAAATAATATAATTAGAATAGTATTGGTAATTATTTTTATTATTTTTTTTGCTCCCACTATTAATCCCTTCTTTTCTTATCCTTGGTATTGATTTAATATGACCTTAATTGGTATTTCAAATCTATTATTTTCTACAATACCGAGTGAAGTATCTTCTTCATTAAACTGTTCATCATTTTCCCAATTTAGATGCAATCTTAAAGTAATTGTTTTACTTTTTGTAACTTCTTCTAAACTAATAACACCCGTAAATGTGTTGTTTTCACTTGTAATATTAGCATTACTATTTAGTTCTTCAACACTAAATTTAATATTGCTTGGGTAATTTGTATCTTCTAAATTTACTTTTATTTCATAGCTTATTGCTACTTCTGTTCCTGTTGGGTCCAATATAATATCAAAGTAGCCACTTTTACCAGGTGCAATATACTTTTCATCTATATTGGGATTTGTATTGTTATAAGTTATATTATTTAAAGTGAATTTTTCTGTCACACCACTTGAAATATTTTTTTCATTTAGTTTAATTGTCCATCCGCCTGTGTTTACCTCGGCGTTTCCATTACTAATAGTTTCTAGCAGTGCATAGCTTTCATTAGTAATTATTATTATAGTTATAAATACAAAGAAAATTGCAGTTGCCCACAATAGTCTTTTAGTCTTTTTCGTTTTCATTTTTCTCTTTATTCTCTTGTTGCTTCATTTCTTCTTCTATTTCTTTACGTAACTGTTCTTTTAAATCAATTTTAGAGTTTTTCTTTACTTCATTAACAATTGCATAAATTTCATATACTGCAAAGAAAATTGTTGGTAAAATTACAAAGAACATGAAGCCCCATCTTGACTCTATTACAGATAATATTAAACCGGCTTTTTTATAAACGATTGAGCCATTAACATTACCAATTATATCATCATAGCTTAATTTAAAATCACCAATATAATATGAAGTTTGGGCTCCTGAAGAATTTTCAATATTTGTTATTTCACCTAAGTTTATAAAATTTACAACTTCGGGATTACCAGAATAAAATAATATTTTATCCCCTACTTTGTACTCTTCCTCATTAGCTTTTTTTACTATTACTAATGAATCTTCTTCATAATAATTTCTTAATTCTTTATTATCAATAATTAATAAGCTATACTTCCCTAATTCGCTTATTTGATAATCATTATATGAAAGCAAACATATTGTTGCAAAGATAGCAATTATTAGCCAAATAGTAAAAATAGTACCTTTAAAAAAGTTTATTATGTATCTCATTTTAATCTCCTTTATTATATATATAATAATATCATAATAATTTCTTCTTAACAAGAATATTATTCTATATTATTCTTTTCTATTTGAACTAAAAAGTCTACTACTTCCATATCTAATTTAATATTTTGAAAATCAAAATTACTTATTAAAATATTAATATTTTTTATTAGAGAATCTAAACCTTCAGTTAATTCTTCATCTGTTAAATTAATATTTAAAAGAGCATAATGGTCTTTAATAATTTGAGAAATATTTTCATTATCAGTTATTTTAACGTTAGAAATAATATTTAAATTATTAGTATATAGATATGTTTTTAATTTATTTACTAGATCTATTAGTTCATCAATACTTAAATTAGTATATTCTTCTTTATAGTGTTCATATAGAAACTTTAAATCTAAAGAAGCTATTTCTAGGGTGCTTTTTAAATCTGCATCATCTTTAATATATTTAAATATTTTTTCTTTGATTGTTAAATTCTCTAGTTCGTCATATAGATTTTTTATAACCTCTAAAGTGTTATCTATTTTCAAAATTAGCTCTCTTATTTTGTTTTGATTCGGTTTAAATAATCCGGTTTTTGAAGTTTTTTTATTTAGTGAAAATAGCGTTTTTTCATTTTTAAATATTTCTTTTAACTTATTTTGATATAGATTTTGATAACTATTTTTATCTTTGTATAGTTCACTTATTTTATCTATTAAGGGTTTATATTCTAAAAAAAGTTTATATTCTTTTAAGTTAAGTGATAACTTTGTTAAATTAGGATAGTTTTGAGTACTTGTTTGATCATTTAAGTATTTATTTAATAATTTATTGATATTTGTTTCACTATAATCGTTTAGTAAGAAATTATTATTTAGAAATCCATTTATGAAATATCTTTGATCATTATGTAGTAGTTGATTTAGTTCTTTTTTTGATTTTTGAACATCATTTAAATAATTATTTATGTTTTGATTTTTGTACTTTTTAGCAAAATATTGGTCTATCTTTTTTTGATTTTTATAATATAAGTGATAAAAGTTTAGTCTAATTAAATTGATTATATCAGGACATTCCCAGTATATTTTTTCAAATTCTTGATATAAAGTCTTTTCATCATGCTTTTTTGAGAAAATAATTTTCATATAATTTTGAACATATGATGTATAGTTAAAATCTTTAATACTTAAAATTATATTTACTTCTTTAAATGAAGACAGAATACTAATAATTGTTTCGTTTACGGCTGCTAAGTTATCTTTATAATAATGTCTTAATTTAAATAGATTAACATCTAAATTCATTTTTTCAAAACTTGTAGCATACTCATTTAAGTATAATAATTTTTCAAAATCTAAATTTATTTGAGATAATTCTTCTATTTTAGGATTTTCTTTTACTTCTAAATACTTATTTTTTCTTTTTATTATTTCAGTTTTAACATCGTTTTGAATTTTTTGATAATTTTCAATTGTATTATCAATGTACTCTAGATATTTTTTTTGGTCTGATTTTTTGGTATGAGGAAGTATGTCAAGATTTTCTCTTGTTTTTGATATTTCCTCTTTTATTTTCTCTAACATACTTACTCACTTTCCTTTTTCTTTAAGTCTTCTAATTCTTTTAAAAATTCATTTAAGTGCTTATATAGCTGAAATAGTTCTTGATCGTTTAATTTTTCAATATCGCTCATTTTACCCTCCTATTTTATAATTATATATTTTTCTATTGTTTCTATTTTTGAATCATTATCATATAATATAAACTCTAATTTATAAGTTCCATTTAATAGATTTTGTTTTAGACTTAATCTTAAACTTTCGTTGTCTTTTGGAATACTAGAAACGATGTATTCTTTCTCTTTGCCAACTTTTGGTGTTAGGGTCATATCTAAATAATCTTGTAAATCAACTAATTCATAATTTGTATCATATACTTCGTTATAATTACGACGATATAGTTTCATATCTAAGCTTGGATTTGTAAATACGGAATTATATTTGATAATAAAGTTAAGTGTATTAGAACCATCTATATTAGTTCCTGTTTCTTTGTTAATAATTAAATCTTCGTTAGAAATTTGAATATCTAAACCATATTTTTCATTAACATACTCTATTGGAATTTCTAGAACGTCTGATGGAATTAAACCAAAGTAGATACCATCTGGAGAACCAAATGTTTCAATTTTGATGGTGTAGCTTCCAGTTGGAATATTAGAGTTTGCAGTATCTACCTTTAACCAAGATTGAACGTTACCTACTTTTTCAGCTATTTTTATTCTAGTAACACCAGATAAGTCTGGATAATACTTTTGACCATCTAATTCGTAATATAATCCCATTAAACTAGTACCTGATACTATTTTACCGTTTGAATCTATTAATGATATTTTGATACCTAGCTTTGAATCTATTAATTTTGTATCATTGATGATCGTAGAACCAGATTTAGATTGAGTATATTCAGTGATTAAATCTAAATCAAATGTTTCACCGTTATAAATAGTATTTTTAGATATTGTACCATTTATATCAATTACTGCATCTTTATTGATGTAGATATCATAACTCATCATATCATATTGGTTACCTAAAATGCTTATTTTGGTCTCATTTTGGGCATTTTTTAGTTCTAATATCAAGTGATTGTTTAGTAAATCTGATGTAATATTTGTATCTTCAAAGTCTAGAATAAATATAAATTCTTCTGAGGAATTTTTTTTGTCCGCATCGTAGTAGTCTTCGTTATCATTTCCGTTAGTATATAAAACATTACTGTTTAATGCTCCCATAGTTTCAAAGTCCGATAATGGATATGATGCATCACCATTTGTAGCTATTTCATTTTGAGCTCTTGTTACATCATTTTGATTGATTGTATGATAGAAATATTTAGGTTGTTCTTTGCTTAAATCAATCATTGTTATTTTTGTGTTTAATGGAAGAGGTATTGTTGATACTAAGGCACGATTGTCGCCAGTTTTATAAATATTATCGCCAGTTTTTGATAGTGAAAAATATGCACTTATTGAACTTTTATTAGTAATATCTACTGCGGTGTTAGCAAAGATTTCGTACTTTCTTCCAGCTGTTATAGCTCCTTCATAGTCATTAGTATTATATAATACTCTTGATAAATTTATATTAATAACGATTCTTTTAGTTTCACTTGTCAATCCATCTATTCTTCTTATTGCCATTACTACTACGCTTACTGTTCCCATATCATCAGTGCTTCCTAAGTTCTTTGAGTGGTACAAATAAAAGCCTAGAGTTGGTACAGAGTTTGAATTTTCACCGACATACTTTTTATCACCAATAACACTTGGTTCACTACTTAAAAGTGTGGTTTCAGCATTATTTAGCCAACCAGTAGATCCAGTTTCCATTTTTAAACTCATTATATTATCAGCTTCATCAGTTGTACTAGCAAATCTTGGCACTTGATCTCTTGTTACTAGCTGTACTCCTTCTTTTAAGTTTGAGTAGTCAAAACCTAAAATTTCAAAGTTAGTATTTGGGTCAGCAAAGTCAAAGAAACTTACTTCTTTAATTCCAAGAGTTGAATATTTTGATGCGCTTAAGTCTATGTTGTATTCTACTACTAGTTCACCAATAATCCACATGTAGAAGTCAGAATTTTCTGGTGTTGGTGTTATGTAGTTCACTTTATTTTTAGATGTATCTTCGTCCATAAAGTTACTATAAAATCCATCTTTGGTTATATCATGATTAGTTTTATGTAGACCTAGAACGTAAGAACCTTGAGTTGGCATATCTCCCCAGTTTAGGTCATCGCCGTTTTGAATTGATTTTTTGTAAATTCCGGCATTTACGTGGCCACTAGAATTATAAGAGTATAAACCAAAGAATGTCATTCCATTAACTTCTCCATAGTCTGTTGCCATTTCATCAATTGTTTCACCTTTAGCGATGTTAATTGCTTTTACGCCTTCTAGAGCATATATTCTGTTATCAACATTTCTTGTGTAATTGCCTGTTTCTTCATCTATTACAACCTCTGCTATGGTATTTGAATCTACTAAACTATTAAATTCTTGTAGTAGGTTTGTTCCACTTTCTAAGTATAGAGATGAATTGTTCATTAGATTTAGTTTTTCAATAATAGACATTGTAAATAGTGTATCAGAGTATTCATTTGTTCTGTCTGTTGCACCAATAAGAATTAATCCTGAGTTATCAATATTTAAAACGTTCGTTCTTTGGATTGAAGTTATTTTTTTAGGATTTTCGTCCGAACCAAATTTAGTAATATTAATTTTACTTATACCAGATGAACTTGAGGCGTTACCACTACCAAAGATTGAACCTTTAATGTTTATATTTTCAAAGTCAGTAGCATCTAAGTTTACTGTGATTGATTTAGTAACACTAATGAATGAGTAGTCGTAGTTATCTGAACCACTGGCATTAGCTTCTCCTCCACCGAATATTGTTCCATTAATTGTTATTGCAGATTTTACTGTATTATCGCTTATAGCACTGGTTGCTACGTTTACTATTGCATCTCCATTTACAACAGAGGTATTGGCTCCACCGTAGACGTTTCCATATATATAACCGCCAGCTAGATTTACTGTAGATTTTGATGTGTTATTTTTACCTGTTGCGGCTGCATTTCCTCCACCAAATAGTGAGCAGTTAGCTTTTTTAGTGCACGATTCAGTACCGATGGTTGTTGTTCCACTTACTGTTATATTTGTATTTTCGTTAACAACAGCTGGGGCTCCATTTCCACCACCATATGCTGAGCCTTTAATAGTTCCATTAGTTATATTTACATATGTGCTTTTCTTTACTTCACCGAAGTTGCCACCACCATAAATGTTATTAGTGATTTCACCGCCGGTAACATTAACATTGGTATTATTTATGATGTTTGCAGCGTTGCCACCACCGTAGACATTGTTCATAGTTCCGCCGGTGATATCTACTCTTGCATCATTTACATCGGCTTCATTTCCACCGCCATAGACTTCAAATGCGTAACCATTTTTAATAAATACATTGGCATTATTGGTTATACCACCTTTATTATTGCCGCCAAAAATTTTAAATCCAGTGTTAGTATGAATTAAGTCTTCATTTGCATCATTTTTACCAGTTACTTTATATTCAGAAGTAAAGTATGTGTTTTCTTGGAAGATGGTAAAGTTAAATTTATATGATGTGCCTGGAGCTAGAGTATGATTTGAACCACTAGTCCATCTTCCAGCACTCGTAAAGGCGTATTTGCCATCATTATCAATTACGTTTGTGTCTGAGGAATAGTTATAATAGAATTTTGATTTAGGAATATTGATTACGCCTTCCCATGAATTAATTGTTTTATTTGAATTGTTTTTTATTTCAACGTCTACTGTTACAACTTGATTGAAGTTTGAGCCATAATTGGTTTTTTCCCAGTCTTCTATTTTTCTTGATGTCGGTGTAATTATTACTTCTAGTCCACCATCTTCATTTTGAGATGCTGCACTTCCATTTAGAGTAATGTTACTTTCTTCAACGGTTCCGGTTTCATTTGAACCACCAAAGGCTTTACTAATATCTCCACCGGTGATTGTAACATTTGTCTTATTTGTTACACCGGCATTATTTCCGCCACCATATGCATTGTTTACGGTACCATTACTTATAGTAAGGTTAGTGGTTTCCGTTTCTATTTTATTACCGCCGCCAAAAATTCCTTCAGTTATTTTGCCACCAGTCATATTAACATTTGTCTCTTTGCATGAACCGCCTAAGTTATTTCCACCAAATGTATAGTTTGCTGTACCAGATTCTACATAAACATTGGTTAGGTCTACTGTCCCACTTTGGTTAGAACCGCCATAAACATAGTCAGCAGTTGCTCCTCTTAAATAAATATTAGTTTCAGTTTGCGATGTATTTTTTCCACCACCAAATGCTGAACCAATTATTCCACCATTTAAATATACATAGTCGTCTGTCTCAGGTTTTCCATTAGCATCAAAGCCGCCATAAACGTTTGCGATTGTACCACCATTTATATTTACGGTTATTTTGCCTTTTACGTATGGGACGGTAGTTCCGTTTCCTTTTGCACCACCAAATACATCACCAGTTATTGTTCCTCCATTAACGGTTACATTTACTGTTTTATTATTTGCCGATTCAGAAGTTGCTTTGGCATTTACTGTTCCATAAGCTGAGCCACCATATACGTTTCCGCCTATTGTTGGGCCTTCTTCAGCCGTTCCGATGGTTACTTCTACGTTGTCTCTTACGAAAGTGTTTTGTCCTTCTCCACCACCGTATACTGAGGCAACACTACCATTTTTTATATTTAGTTCTGTACTACCATATACAATGCCAGAAATGTTGGAGCCGCCAAAAATACCAGTTTTAACTTTGCCACCAGTCATATTAATTTTTATACTAGAATCTATGTCATAGAAAGTTACTCTAGTTTGATTCCAGCCACTACCTGATGTTATGGTATGAGCATAGTTTCCAGCTCCATTGTTGTTTCCAGCTCCGTATACTGAGCCATTTATAGTTCCACCAGCGATTAATATTTCGGTATTTGATGGATTATAAATTGTACTGTTTCCATAACCAGTTGCTCCGTAGTTACCTCCACCATAAACGTTTTTATTAATCGTGGCTTCGCCATCTATAACTATATATGAGTTATTGACTGATCCTACACCTACTGATGATGAGTTACCGTTTCCAGCACCAAATACACTTCCAGATTCAACTTGTGATATAGAATGATTTGTTTGTGAACCATCACCAATAGTTGCATGGCCACCAATATAAACATATGTATCTCCATAAAGAATACCTGGATATGATCCTCCATCTGATCCGGTTACACCGTTTGATCCGCCAAATACTGCATAATTTACTGTCCCACCAGTTACTTGGACAACACGGTTTCCATAAGTACTTGATGCACCAGCACCACCAATGATGATTTCTGGGGCGCCTCCTTTGACGTAGATGTAAGTATCATTTAAGAATGTATTTCCACTTTTAACATTTGATTCAACTGACAATGGGCCGCCGATTACATTTGCTTGGGTACCGCCTTCAATTATTGCTTTTCTTAATACATAGTGATTTCCGTTGTTACGTCCACCAACATATAAACCCGCTGCATAGTCATAATTATTTTTCCCAATATTTCCACTTTTTACGGTTACATTTAGAGCTATTGTAGATGTGCTTGTACTTCTTATTGTTCCGGCCCAAGAACCTGAAGCGCAGTACTGTACAATAAAGTTGTTATTATTATTATTTACACGGTCATAGTCATTCCCGTATGTTCCATAGGCCATTACGTAGTGAGTTCCACTTGATGAAGTTGTTGTTGTCAGACCAAGATTGTTGTAAAAGCCAGATTCTACGATAAATGTATAAGTTTTAACTGTCGTTCCAGAAAACGATGTTGAACCACCAGCTGCTGAACTGAATGATGCATAATTATTATACTGCGTTATACCTCTACCAAGTTTTAAATTATGATAGTTCCCATATATTGTTCTGGTTGATGTTGGTGTATTATCGTTGTTTTGCATGGTTTGACTAGAGTTTATTCTAATCATTTCAATTCTAGTATCTGCGCCGACTTGAACAGTTCCATTTGGATTCCAGTAATACGTATTAATGTTATTTGTATTATTGTTAATTGCAGTTAGCGTAAATGGTTTTGTTTGATTTGACCAAGTGCCAGTGATATTTCCAGTTACAAAAGCAATGTTAGTATCTCTTGTTACAAGATAGTAATAGTTTACTCCTTCTACTACAGTTTCAACTGTTCCATTTTCATTCTTTAAATTTATTAATTCGTAATATGAGCAACCTGATGTTTGATTACAGGTTCCACTTGTTAGAAGCTCAGCATTATCATTGTAATAGCCAACAAGGGATTCTCCATACGGAAGAATAACTGTTCTATATAATCCACCAGCTAAATCGCCAACTTTGATTGTATTACTAGTTTCAGTTATATAATCCGGAGTTGTTACTGTAAAATTGTACGTTGTATTTCCCCAGCTACTACTTGTAGTTAATTTATAGTATGTTCTTGATGAGTTATAATCTGTACCAGCAGCTGGTCTTTTTATATTACAGCCGCCATTTGTACGGCAAGTTGTGTTATTTGTAACTTCTTGCCAGCCGTTCCAAGTTGATTCTTGATAATCTCCAGCAAGAATTTGACTATTTCTTGGCACGGTTACGTCGTAGTACAAATCTTCAATATCCCAGTATGATACAATTCCATTTGCTAATTGCAAGCCAGTGGGATAAAAATAATTAAAAGCATTGGTCCAATTATTTCCGGTTAGATTATATGTTCTTGCACCGATCCAAGAGGCGTAGAAAGTTATCTCAATTGGTTTAGGTTTATCATTTTCGTAAGTTACTGGAATTCTTACTTTTCTGACATAAATGTCTTGATTTAAAGTTATTTTAGCATTTGGATATTCAGTTAGCCAGCCGTTAAATGCTTTATCGTTTGGTCTATCTGCAAATGGGTTATCAATTAAATCAAATTCTACGAAGTCATCACTGGTGTCAGATGTTCCATTATTATTTATTTCATATACTTTGTAATAAACATAAGTATTTTGAGCTTCAGTTAGAGATACATTTCCAGTGTTTTGTTCGTTATAATCAGAGCCTTTATAAGTAGCAGCTACATATACTAAATTATTATCACTGTAAATATTTTTTGATGTTCTTGTTGGAATATGTTGATTAGTACTTGTAGTGTAATTTAAGCCCATGAAATAATCATAATCCGCTATAAAATCATTTACATAAACAGTATCTCCAGATATTCCACTTTCATGGGTAATAATTGTTGTAGGTTCATCAATCACCGTGACATCTTCAACGCCTGTATTCATCAATCTTAAAGTGTTACTTGCATAAGTCCATGATAAACTAGAGTTTTTATTTAAAATATTAATGACGCTTTTTACCGGATATTGATTTTCAAAAGTAATAATATTATTTGTCTTATTATAACCATATGATGTTATGTTAGTTGCATCTGCGTTTTGAAATAAGTCTAAAGAATTTATATGATAGACTATGTTTGTTACATTACTGTTGTTATAGTTATTAATTAAAATTGCTGAGTTGGTATTATTGTTTTCCATATCAACATGAATATTAGAAATATCGTTATTTTGATCATCATTTATAATCAATCCTGCGGATTTAGTTTGATAATTTATGTCTTCAGTTATATTAAATACTATTCCGGTTAGAGAAATATTTTTAAGTGTAGAATTAGTAGCATTAGTTGCAAGTGCTGCTACAGAGCGATCACTATTAATTATTTGTGATGTAACCTTTAAGTTTATAATATTAATATTTTTTATTGTTGCGTTATTTAAATTAGAAAATAGTGCATATTCACAAGTACTTGTTTCCACGTCAGTACTACATGAATTTAATATTATGTTTGATAGAGTATATCCATTACCATCAATATTACCACTAAAAATTTTAGATGAGTCAATGTAAGAAAAATCACGGTTATCAAAATTTATATTGTTTTGAAGTTCATAAAATTTATTAAAGTATGATGAGGAGTCTTCTCCTTTTAGTTTTGAAAATAGAAGAGCAAATTCTGAACCAGTTTTTATAATGTATGGATTTGACTTGCTGCCATCACCTGAAGCAAATGATTCAGCAATAGTACCATCCCAAATACTTGAAGAAAGTTTTTCACTGAATGTTGGATAGAATTTTATTGCTGCAAAAATAGCAACTATTACTAAGATTGTTGTCAAAGATATGATTATATGTTTTTTATTCTTAATACACAATTCTTTCATAATGATACTCCATCCAATTATAATATAATTATATCATCTAGTGTACATAAAAACAATAAAACTAAAAAGGATTACTAATTATTTTCACATATAAAAAGACCTATAAAATAGGTCCTATATAAAAGTTCACAATATTATTAAGCTGCTGATGAGTTTTGACTTAATGCAATATTTAATGAAATACCTGTACCAGATGCATTGTTTTCACAGTCAACATCCTGTCCTTCAACCCAAAAGTAGATTCTCATTTTAGTAATTCCTGCTGATAAACTAAAGATAGCAGTATACTCAGCTGGGGTAGCTAATGTTCCTATTGTATCAACTGTAACATAGTTATCATCTTCATATGTTAGATCTTTTTTATCTACTGCTGCTTTTACACCTTTGTATGCTACTTTAGCATTTCCTGGAGCTGCTGTTAAATTGTTTATTCCGTATACAGTACTTGCTTGAGTTACACCATAGCTAGTATGATCATCGTAATTTGGTTCCCATACCACTACATCGGCTTCTGTTGCACCATTTAGTTCATAAATAGTATTTACTGCAGCATCGGCAGGTTTATTTCCTTCATTTACGAAAGCAACGCGAGCGGCATTTTTAAGTCCTTTTTCTTCACTTGTTGCATCCTTTGTAACATTTGCTGCTGTTGTTAAATAGATTTGGCCTGCTGTTTCTGTTTTAAAGAATACATCAAATGCGACATAATTTCCTGTTGTCCCTTTAGCTTCTGCGGCAGCTTTGCTAGTACTTAATTTTAAGACTCCACCATCACTTGTAACTTCGCCATCATACATATCTAAAAATCCGGTTTCAGTTGTATCCATAGTTTTACCTGTTGTTGTGTTTGTAATTGTTCCTGGTAGCTGATTTTTTACACCAGTCCAAGCTGCACCAGTTAAATCAACGTTAGTTAATGTTGTTTTCCAGGTTGTAGCATCTGATGAAATTAATAAACCTGAACTTGTTGTTACTTTTACATCAATACCTTCAACAGATACATTTTTATTAGATGTAAACCATGCGTAGGTTGATGTTCCTAGTAATACTACGGAAAATAATAGTAACAAAATTAGTGATGATAATTTTTTTTGTTTTTTCTTTTTATTATTTTTTTTCATAATACACTCCAAACTTTTTTATTCTTTTATATGATCTTCTGTAATATCCATGTGCATCTTAACTTCTCCTCCTAAAAGGGAATTCGTACATTCAGGGTCGTCACCTTCAATCCAAATAACTATTGTGAACTTATCTAAATCATAAGGATTAATACTTTCTCTTTTTTGCAATATTATTGTACCATCTTCATCTTTTAAAAATGGAACTGTACCTTCTTCAGCTTCGCCGTCTGTTGGACTTTCTTTTGCATATACAGTTACCTCATCATTGCGGTAAATCATTACTCTAATAATTTCATCGGCATCCTTTATTACATCATCAATTACCATCTTGTACCAATAATTTGTACTTTCAGTTCCTTGGTTTTCTACATAAAATGTGTAAGCTATATAGTTATCTCCATTATGGGAACCATCTACTTGGTTGTTAATGTCTTTAGGAATCCATTTAATAGATATGTTTGTCATAAATCTTGAGCCGTCTGCAAATAGTCTTCTTTTTGAATGAGGGTCATTTACACTTTCGTAAATAACAATACTACTGTTATCTCCATCATTATAAATGCTTAGGGTTCCTCTTTGAAAAATGGAGACGAGTACAAGATATACAACAATAAGTACAAATAGCAATGCAATTAAAGATATTTTTACAATACGCTTGAATTCACGCCATTTTTTGATTTTATCCGCAGTTTTAATTACTTCCTTTGCCATATTTCCTCCTACTGCGAGATATACACATGATAGTTTACACTCCCTATCATATATTTAAATTATAGTATAGTTTATTTATAAATGCAAGATATTTTGTCGGATTTTGTCGGATAAATTTTTTATGTATTTTAAAAAAAGAAGTGCACAGAAGTTGTGCATTAAGATTTATAATTGA
>JAUNFS010000017.1 GCA_030524925.1 bacterium
CTAGATTTTATGCTATCTAGAGAATGTTTTTCTTATACAACTGTCAAAGTAGGGTGATAGCATATTTTATTTTTTTTTTATAGTTTTTCTTGAAATTTTAAAATCACATTGTATAATGAAAGTGGAGGTAATATGGAAAAAGTATTTGTTAACAAAGAATTATGTATTAAATGTGGTATGTGTGTAAGTATGTGTCCTGAAAATTTTGAATTTGATGCTGATGGCAAAAGCCATGTAAAAAATGATAAGGTGACCGAAAACACCAAAAACACTGCAAACTGCTGCCCAACTGGCGCAATTACAGTTAAAGAAAATTAAAAGAATGTGTAAAGCATTCTTTTTAATTTTCTTCTATAAAATGAGCTGACTTATGAGGCTCATCAAATAATAAATTTTCATAATTATTTTGTCTTAAAGCCTCATAAACTGCAACAGCAACAGAATTTGAAACATTTAAAGCTCGTACATTTTCACTCATAGGTATTCTATAACAATTATCAATATTTTCTTTTAACAAAGAAAGAGGAAGCCCTGTACTCTCTTTTCCAAAAATCAAATATACCGGTTTATCAATTTTATAATTACCATCAGAATGAGGCTTATGTCCATATCTGGTAAAATAAAAATATTCACCTTTATTTTTACTAAAAAAATCATCTAAATCTTCATACAAAGTATATACACAACTATCCAAATAATTGACACCACTTCTTTTCAAATACTTTTCACTCAAACTAAAGCCAAGTGGTTTAATCAAATGTAAATGAACATCCGTAGCAGCACAAGTTCTCATAATATTTCCAGTGTTACCTGGTATCTCAGGTTCAAACAAAACTACATTAATTTTACTCATTTTCTTTAACCTCATATATATCTAACATATTATTAAAATCACTAACATTCAAAAAATGATTAGAACTATCAATAACACTAACTACCTCATTCTTATTTAAATAAACGATAGCTGGTAGTTTTTTTATCATATTAATCTTTAACGTCTCATTTACATTAGCTATTTTTTTGTTGACATCCTCATCATTATCAACATTTACATACAAAAAATTATCTTCTAAATGATTATTAAAAACTACTCTTTTTATATCCTTTTCAAGCTTATAAACATTTTCATCACCAGTGTATCCAAAATAAATATAATACTTATCCCCTAACTCCGCAAATGAACTATCTAACTCTTCATACTTAATAGATGAAACATACTTAGAAATATATCCCTTATTAAGTTTATTATTTTGATAACTCTTATATAAATTACAAAGTAATACTGTAAGTAGTACTGTTACTGCGATTATGATAAACAACCTTAAATATCTATTCTTTTTCATTTTACACCTCACACTAATTTTACCATAATAGCAAACAAAAAAGAAGAAAAAAAACACCAGGTTAATTACCTAAATGTTTCATAGTTTCTTTCTTTTTATACTTTTCATACAATTTCTTAAACATATTATAATGTACTATCTCTCTTTGTCTTAAATAAAGTAAAACATCTATAACATCATCATCATTAGAAATGTCAATTAAATGTTCATATACAATTCTCGCTTTCTCTTCTGCAGCCATATCTTCTGCTAAATCTACAACTGCATCACCTGTAGAAGCAAAGGTTTTAGCATCAAAAGGTATTCCGTTTACATCTACTGGATAAATTCCTAAACCATGCTCTACATATTGTCCAGTTAATCCAGCTTTTTCTAACTCCTCTTTACTAGCTCCTGCAAGAAGTTGATGAACCATCACACAAATCATTTCTGCATGACCAATTTCTTCAGTAGCTATATCATTTAATAAAGCTCTACCCTCATCAGTAGGCATCGTAAATTTTTGACTAAAATATCTTAAAGCAGCTCCTAACTCACCTGCATAACCACCATACTGAGTTATAATATATTTTGCTAACTTTATATCCTTTCTTTTAATATTAATTGGATAAGGTAACTTTTTATCATACTTAAACATAATTATTGCTCCTCCCAAGGCCAAGTGCCACTAACCCATGAATACTTATCACCAGTATCCTTACAAAGCTCAAGTGGCTCATATTTTGCTGAATATGCACTAACACACTCATTTAATTCTTTAACATACTTCTTAAATAAAGCATAAACCTCTTTATCATCAGGATTTAAATCCAAATATAAATTTAAATCATTAACTGCCTGTGAAAGTTCCCTAATTCTAAGCATCATCTTATCTTTTTCATTCTTAGCAACTAACTCTCTAGGCTTATAATTCTTATATGGAATATACATATCAAAAAACATATTTCCTAAAATTAATCCTTCTTTAGGATTTAAAATATCATTTCGGTTTTCATTTAAATTAAAATAATCTTTAAATAAATCTTCTGTACCCAAATTATATAACATCTTTCTATCTCCTCCAGTGTATAATATGCCTATACCAAAAAAAGAGCTAGGCAAATATCATTCCTAGGCTAAAATTTAAGAAAAGAACCATACTAATACTGAGGTTATAAATATGAAATTATTTTTATTATGTCTAAAAATTTTTAGTGCTAGAATTATTGATGTTTCCATGAATACCGTAAGAACTGTCTATATCGTTAAAGAAAAAAGATTCATCGCCACCATCATCGCTTTTTTTGAAGTATTAATCTGGTTTGAAGTAGCAAGAACCGCACTTAACACTAAAATAACATCATTTCTTATTCCAGTTTCCTATGCGGCTGGTTATGCTACCGGAACCTATATTGGCACGCTAATAAGCTCTAAATTTATTAAAGGACACTACACCATCAACATCATATCTAATAAAATAAATGCTAAAGAAATTTTAATACTTAAACAAGAAGGCTTTGGTCTAACATCAATCAAAACTGAAAACAAAAGTAGACTCATCATCGCTGAAATAAATAAGAAAGATCTAGCTAAACTAAAAGCCTTAATAACAACATTTGACACCAAAGCATTCATTTACGTAAACGACACCAAAACTATCATCAACGGCTACATAAAATAACTATAAACAGTTCCCAGTTCTATAATGTTTAAATAAATACTTTCTAAATAAATCTACAGGTATAACACTAAAACTTATAAGCAATACTTTAACAAGTTCAATAATAGTTAGCCCATAAGTTCTAAACAATACTCCTCCATAATAAATAAAAACAATCTGCATAACTAATACCATCAAAAATATTACTATAAACATCTTATTATGTGTAATTCTATCAAGTAGATTATACTTATCTGTCCTAGCATTAAAAGCATTAAATATTCCAATAAAAACAAACAAAGCAAAAAACGCTGTCATCAAATACCTATTATCCACATCAAAACGTATTAAATTTTTAAAAAATGGAACCTTCAAAAAAAGCAAACACAAAATAGAAGAATAAATTCCTGTAAAACATATTTCATTATACATATACTTATTAATTATTGGTTCATTCTTCCCCTTTGGTCTTTCATCCATATACTTATAACTTGGCTCTTCATAAGCAAAAGCAAGCCCCGCAAGTGTATCCATTATCATATTTATCCATAGCATTTGCATAGATGTTACCGGTGTATCTATTCCAATAAACGGTCCAATTATTGATAAACTCATTGCTCCAATATTCATTGTAAGCTGAAATATAATAAACTTTCTAATATTTTTAAAAATTGTTCTACCATAAAGTACAGCTAAACTAATAGATTTAATATTATCATCTAAAATAATAATATCTGACGCTTCCTTAGCAACCTCAGTTCCACTTCCCATTGCAAAGCCAACACTGGCTTTTTTTAATGCGGGAGCATCGTTTATCCCATCACCAGTCATTCCAACAACATAATTCATCTGTGAAATAATTTTTACAAGCCTGCTTTTATCATTCGGCTTAGCTCTAGCAACTATTTTAATCTTATCAATTACACTAGCAATCTCTTCATCACTCATTAATTCCATCTCTTTACTAGTAAGACAAATACTATCTTTATTAATTAAATCAAGCTCATTAGCAACATATAAAGCAGTATCTAATGCATCTCCCGTAACAATAATCATCTTAATGCCTGCTCTTCTAATTAAATCAACACCTTCTCTAGCTTCTTTTCTAATTGCATCCTTAAGAATAACAAAACCAGCATAAACAAAACTAGTATCTTCCTTATAAGCAAGAGCAAGTATCCTAAACCCTTTTTTCATATAATGAGAAATATTACTCCAAATTAAATCTTTATTTACTAGTTTCTCTTTCTTTCCTTCCTCATTAACATAATAATCACACCAAGGCACAATTACCTCAGCAGCTCCTTTATAATATGTTTTATCACTAGTTTTAACACTAGAATACTTTTTATCACTATCAAATAATTCCTTATCTAATATTTTAGCAGTAAACTCATAATTCATAAAATTATATAGGGCTTTATCCGTAGAATTACCAGTAACTGTCCCATTTTCCGTTTTTATCGCATTATTATTTAAAATTATTAAATTACCAACTAAATTGTAATAGAATTGTTTCTTTAAAAGTTCTACCTCATTAGCATACATCTTTCCATAATATGAAACTACTCCCATCACCGACATCTTACCATTAGTAATAGTTCCCGTTTTATCAGATAGTAAAAAATCTAAATTACCAGCAGTTTCAATTCCTACCATTTTTCTAACCAAAACATTTTGCTTTATCATCTTTTTCATATTAGTAGATAACACTAAAGCCACCATCATCGGTAGTCCTTCCGGCACACTTACAATAATAATAGTGACTGCTAAAGTAAGAGCAACTATAAAGCTATCTATCATTAAAGGATAATTAATTATTGTTTCCCTAACAAGACTCATATTAAATCCATTTTTCACAAATACAATAGAAAATAAATAAGAAAAGAAAACCAAAAACGCTCCAACATAAGCTATTCTACTAATAATTTTAGCTAAATGTCTTAATCTAGATTTTAATGGACTTTCTCCAGATTCTTCAAAAAGTTCTTTCGCAATTGTGCCATATAAGGTCTTTTCACCAACAGCATTAACTTTCATAACACCTTCAAATTCAGTAACCACAGTTCCCTTATAAAGCATATTTTTATCACTAACACTAATCGTTGAAGCAATCTTTTCACTTTCTTTTGTTTCCCCATTAATACAAGACTCATCAACCATTACTCGCCCACTAATTAAATAACCATCTGCTGGTATTATATCTCCATTACCTACATAAACAATATCATTTACCACAATATCTTTAACATCTACTAATTTATAACTTCCTCCACGCTTAACTTTTACTTCTTTTTTATTATTCTTATCAATAAGCTCTTCAAAAGCCTTATTACTACCATACTCACTAATACTAGAAATAAAAGAAGCTAAAAATATTGCTACCATTATTCCTAAAGTTTCAAACCAATCATTTTCAGCAAATAAAAAAACAAACTTAAGAGCTAAAACAATTAGTAAAATCTTAATCATCGGGTCTCCAAGCGACATTAACAGTAGCTTTAAAAACGAATTACTTTTTGTTTTAACAATTTCATTTGTTCCATATAAATTACGATATTTTTTTACTTCTTCTTCACTTAGACCATTATTATTCATAGACCCTCCTCTAAAATATATGGCCTAAGAAAGAAAATTATAATTAAGTTAACTATTTTTTCTCAAGAATATCTAATATGTTAGGTACAATTTGTTTCTTTCTTGAAACAAATCCTTTAAGAAGTTCACCTTCTTTAATATTATCTATATTATATGCTTCGCTAAGTATACTAGCAGCTTCACTATTAAATAAAGCATAAGAATTATTATTAATAAAATCTGTAACGAATAAACATACCACTTTATAGTTGTTATTATCAGCTATCTCATCTAATCTCTTTACATACTTATCTATATCATTTACATAATCATTAAATGTTGTTGTAAATACCTGTCCAATACCAGCTTTATACTCACCAGCAGTATAATTCTTAAAGTCTTTATAGATAACCTCATCAATTGTTAGTCCCTTAATACTTACTCCACTAGCTAATAATTCCATTCCATATTCTTCCATGTTTACTCCAGCCATCTTTGCAAGAACAGCAGCAGCTTTTTTGTCTAGTTCAGTAGTTGTAGGACTAGCAAACAACAAAGTATCAGATATTATTCCACTAAGCATAATACCAGCTATATCTTTTGGTATCTTAACACCATATTCCATATATAATGTATAAATAATTGTATTAACTGAACCAACACTCATATTTCTAAAATTAATTGGATTATGAGTACTAATACTACCAATATTATGATGATCTACTATCTCTAATATCTCAGCTTCTTCTAAACCCTCAACACTTTGTCCTGGATCATTATGATCTACTAAAATTACTCTCTTTTTACTTACCTCATTAGTATCTATAACTCTAAGCATTCCATCACAAGTACCATTACTATTTAGTATTGGATAATTAGTATGTTTAACCTTACTACTAACATCTAAAAAGTCAGATAAATAATCTTGCGTATTAAAACAAACAGCGCTACTAGATCTTTTAATACTCTTAATCGGATTTGCAAGTGTAATCATTCTAGCAGTCTTAAATGTATCATAAGGCGTAATAATAATATTTACTTTATTCTCTTGAGCTAACTTAAACTCAGCATCAGTAAGTTCCCTATTATTAATAATTATTAATAGTTTAATCTTATTCTTTAAAGCATGATCAATAATATGTTCCCTATTACCAACTATAACTATTGAGTTTTCATCAAGTGGAATATTACTTATAAACATACGGTATGGTAACGCTACAGCTAAAGTATTACCCTTAATATTATCATCAAACTTTAATACTGAACTAGCATTTAAAGTATTTGCTATATTATCAAAAGTAGTATCTAAACTATTTGAATCACTAATAATTAACTCATTAGCTATTTCCTTTAAAGAAACATAACCAATAAACTTTTTATTACTATTAATTAAAGGAATTCCTGTAATCTTTTTATCATATATAAACTTATAAGTATCATATATAGAAGTATTTTCTTCCACATAATATTTTTTCTTATACTTAATATCCCTAATCTGTAGTTTAACATCATTAAGATATTTTGGCACAGAAATACCAAATTTCTTTAAAGCAAAAGCAGTTTCTAAATTAATCTCACTAAGAATTCTAGGCTCAGAAGCTACCCCAACTTGATTCTTTAAATAACTTAAACTAATCGCTCCACAAACACTATCAGTATCTGGTTTACGATGTCCAAATATAAGTACTTTATTCATAAATTATCACTTGCTTTCTATTTAAATCATTATACACAAAAAAAGTAAAAAAGAAAATACCAAAATATCGGAAATTTACAAGGCTTACTAAACATGTTATAATCATAAAAGAGGATAGAATTATGGCTAAAAGAAAATTAAAGAAAAAAGTAAAAAGAAAACTTATATTATTAATTATTTTAATTATAGGTATTTTCGTTGGTATCAAAAGCTATAAAACATATAAATACCACCAAACCTATGAATACAAACTATTACAAATTAACTATACAAAAGAAGAAGCAAAACTATTAACTGATAATTTAAATAATTCTCAAATTGATAACTTACTAAACGAAAAGAAAAACACTACTCTACTAAATATTTTACAAGAAAAATATTACTTAAAAAAGAACTTAGAAAGATACTTAGATTACTATAATAAAAATACTAATCTTAGTACATCAGAAATAGTATCTCTAGTAAATGTTAATAGAGATAGAGATTATTACGAAAATATGGAAGAAACAGACACATCAGTAGGTTTTGGCTTTCTCGTAAATAAATACCATGCCTTAAATGAAAGTTATGAAGTAAGTGACTTAACAACAATCAGTAAAACATATAGCTATGGAGATAATCAAAAATTAAACAAAGAAGCTTATGAAGCCTTTAAAAACCTAGCTGATGCTGCTAAAGAAGAAGGACACACTATCTTAATCGTATCATCATATCGCTCACACAAAAGACAAGATGAAGTTTGGAAAGACTATAAAGCCTCTTTTGGTATCAAAAAAGCTGATAACTATGCAGCAAGAGCTGGCTCAAGCGAACACGAAACTGGCATCGCTATAGATGTCGCTGACTATAACGATAAAAACGATAAATTCGGTGAAACCGAAAGTTATAAATGGATGTTAGAAAACTCATACAAATATGGATACATTCTAAGATATTCTGAAAACAAAGAAAACATTACTGGCTATGCCTATGAAGCATGGCATTATAGATACCTAGGAGTAGACCTAGCAACTAAAGTCTATAATGAAGGTATCACTTTTGACGAGTACTATGAATACTATTTAAACAAATAGAAAATGCCAAACGCATTTTCTATTTTTCATTTGCTTTCATTTCAAATAAAACATCTCTAAGTTGCATAGCTCTTTCAAAGTCTAATTCTTTAGCAGCCTTTCTCATCTCATTTTCTATCTTTAACATCATTTCGCGGCTTTCCTTCTTACTTAACTTCTCACTAGCCTTATCACTTACCTCATTAGAAATAAGATCTCTTACCTCTTTAAACACCGTCTTAGGAACTATACCATGAGCTTTATTATATTCCTCTTGTATTCCTCTACGCCTTTCAGTCTCTTTAATAGCTTTCTCCATTGCATCACTTACACTATCAGCATACATAATAACATGTCCATTTTCATTTCTTGCAGCTCTACCAATTGTTTGAATTAAACTTCTTTCACTACGCAAGAATCCTTGTTTATCAGCATCCATAATAGCTATTAAACTAACCTCAGGAATATCTATTCCCTCTCTTAAAAGATTAATTCCTACTATAACATCATATTTACCAAGTCTTAAATCTCTTATAATTCTAAGCCTTTCAAAGGTCTTAACCTCATTATGCAAATAAGCGACTTTAATATTAACACTCTTTAAATAATTAGTAAGTTCCTCTGCCATTCTAATTGTAAGAGTCGTAACTAAAACCCTTTCATTCTTTTCTACTCTAACATTTATTTGCTCAATTAAATCATCTATCTGTCCTTCAGTCTTCTTAACCTCAATAGATGGATCTAAAAGCCCAGTAGGTCTAATTATTGCTTCCGTAACTTTATGATTGCACAAATCTAATTCATAATCACCTGGAGTAGCCGAAATATATATCGCCTCTTTAATCTTTTTATTAAATTCCTCCCACTTTAAAGGTCTATTATCAAGAGCACTAGGAAGTCTAAAACCATAATCAACAAGAGTCTGTTTTCTCATTCTATCGCCATTATACATTGCTTTAACCTGCGGCAAAGTAACATGTGACTCATCAACGACTAACAAATAATCATCACCAAAGAAATCCATTAATGTTGATGGTGTTTCTCCCTCTTCTCTCAAAGCCAAATGACGACTATAATTCTCTATACCATGACAAAAACCAGTTTCCCTTAACATCTCCAAATCATAATCACAGCGCTCTTTAATTCTCTGCTCTTCTATATACTTACCTTGATTATGAAAAAACTCTACTTGCTTTTCTTTTTCCTTCTCAATTCTCTTAATAGCTTCCGCCATTTTCTCATCGCCAGTAACAAAGTGACTAGCAGGAAAAATCGTAATATTCTTTATACTAGAAATCACACTACCAGTAAGAATATCAAACTCACAAATTCTATCAACCTCATCACCAAATAACTCTATTCTAATTCCATTTTTTCTCTCACTAGCTGGCACTACATCTATAATATCTCCATTAACCCTAAATGTTCCTCTATGGAAATCTAACTGACTTCTTTCATAAGTCATAGAAACTAACTTATCAATAATATCATTTCTTTTAACCTTATCACCAACACTTAAAATTAACATATTATTTTTATACTCTTCAGGTTCACCAATACCATAAATACAAGAAACTGAAGAAACTACAATCGTATCCTTATAATTAATTAATGCACTAGTAGCTCCATGCCTAAGTTCATCAATTTCATCATTTATACTACTATCTTTTTCTATATATGTATCAGTAGAAGGCACATAAGCTTCTGGCTGGTAATAGTCGTAATATGAAACAAAATAACAAACATGATTATTAGGAAACAACTCCTTAAACTCACTATAAAGTTGCCCCGCTAAAGTCTTATTATGAGCAAGCACTAAAGTAGGCTTATTAACTCTAGCAATAACATTCGCTATCATAAAAGTCTTACCAGTACCAGTTGCTCCTAACAACACCTGTGCTTTCTTTCCATCTTCTACACCCTTCACAAGTTCATCAATCGCCTTTGGTTGATCACCACTCGGTTTATACTTTGACACCAATTCAAACATAACACGCCTCCACAATCACATAATTATTATGCCCACCAAACAAATAATTTAAACTACACAAAATATCTTAATACATTTGTTTGCCATTGTCAATAAAAAAAGCAAAATAAAAACCAGGTTAATTCCTGGCCCTTATTAATTATGTTTCTTAACTAAAATATATCCAGTACCTGCTAAAGCAACAAAACTAAATACTCCAGCAAATAAAGCTAAACCAATACCATCAATTGTAGCTGGGTTCTTAACCTCAGTCTCACCAGTAACCTCTCCTGCATTAGTATTTGTCTTATCTTCATAAGCAATAGCATAAGCAGAGAACTTATCAGATTTAAATGTTAAAACTCCATCATTATTTACAGTATCTAAAAATTCAGCCTTACCATCATGATATCTTACTATATAAAAAGTTCTTGTTACTCCTTCTTTAACTTCTAATAAAGCCTTAGGTACTAAAATATTAAACTCTAATTCCTCACTAAGCTCAGTTAATAAAGTTACTTTCTTATTATTAATAGAATCTTTAAGAATAACACTAATATCAAATAAATCACTTAAAACAATATCTTTGCTCTTATCATTAAGAGCTTTATTAATACCATCTAAAATAACATCATCAATATTATTCTTATCTAAATTAGTTGATTCAATAATAACCTCTGGACTAATGGCACTAGTATCAATCTTACTATCTTTTAAAGACTTTTCTAAAATATTCTTTAATCCATCACTACTTGCAACCCCAACAGTAACATTTTTAACATCTGCCTTTTTATCTACAGTAGGAACCTCTATAGTTAAACTTCTACTAGCAACTACATACATCCCATCTTTTTGTCCCATAACATAATCACTTGATAAAAAATGACCTACACTAGTAGAATAAGATCCACCAGTAATTGTTACATCTGCTAAACCAACTAAATCTTTATTGTTATAAGCACTATCAATATTTTCTACTCCTAAATCACTTAAAGTCAAAATATCAAAAGCACCTCTATCACTAGCATTAGTCTTAGCTACTAAACTGCCATCAAGCTTAATAGTAACATCTTGTTTTACTTTGCCTAAATCATAAATAACAATAGCGCTACCTGCCTTATTTTCAGTAATAAATTCTCCACCAGTAATATTTAAATCTAACTTATTTCCAGTTTTATAATCACTAGTATAAGAACCAGCTAATACAAATAAAGCATCTCCTGTCGCAATATTTTGCTTCATATAACTAGACTTAATATCATTAACAACTGGATTAGCAATAAACTTACCACCACTAATGTTAATAACACCCATTCTTACTGAAATACCACCATTAAATGTACCATCAGTAATCTTACAACCAACTGGACTTGGCATATAAATAGCTGGTCCCTCTTTAGCAGTAAATACACCACCATTTATAGTAACATCTAAAGTCCCTTCAGTATTATTACCTGAAATAGCTGAATTATATGACTCAATCTTACCACTTTTAATAGTAATCTTTGAATTATCATACCCAGCAATTCCATAACCTGCAGAATTCTTAATTGTAGCTCCATCTACTGTAAGAATTCCATTTTCTACAACTTGTACTGTAGCACCATCAGCATAATCACTTGTAATTTCTCCTGTACCTTTAGAATCAATTAAAGTTACATCATCAATAATACCTAATATAGCATTTATCTTATGACCATTTAAATCAATCGTAACTTTCTTTCTTATTCCAGTAGGATTACCTTCATAATCATCTTCAAGTACAACTTTACCTTCACTAGCATCTATTAATTTAGTAAGTTCAGATATATCGGCAGCATAAACATTTACTGAAACAAATAAAATTAACATTGCTATTAAAGACATGACATATTTTCTCATTTCCTTCATCCTCCTATCATAAGGATAGCACAACTCGTATTTTAATTCTATAGCATCGCTAAAAAAAATTGGCCTTTTCGCCAATTTTACATTAATCTCTTTCTCTATTAAAAATAGCTATTAATCTAATAATTTCTAAAGCACTAGATAAAACTCCAGCCACATAAGTAAATGCTGCTGCTCTAAGCATCTTTCCAGTTCCATCATCACCAACTTGATTACAAATATGTAAACTTCTAAGCATATTAAGTGCTCTTTTACTTGCATCAAACTCTACTGGTAAAGTAATTAACTGAAATACAAGCCCTAATCCATATAACGCAATAGCAACTATTATCATATTCATTAATTCAAAAAGAAAACCAATTATTAATAAAACGTAAGCAAACTTTGTCCCAATACTTACAATTGGATATATCATCGCTCTTAGTCTTAAAAAGAAATATCCCTCTTTATCCTGAAGCGCATGCCCACACTCATGAGCAGCAATTGCTAAAGCCGCAATACTCTCTTCATGATAAACCTCACTAGATAATCTAATAGTCTTTCTACTAGAATCATAATGATCTGTTAACTTCCCTTGCGTTTCCACAACATAAAGCTTCTCTAATCCATTTACCTCTAATATTTTTTTAGCAACATCAAACCCCGTTAATCCAAAATCATTTCTAACTTTTTTAAATCTATTATAAGTATAACTAACATAAATTTGTGCTGCAATTGGTATAATAATCGCTAAAAAATATAATAAATCCATCTAAACCTCTTTGTAAGTAGTACCCTCTCTAGTATCAACCAAAACTATACCCTTAGCAAGTAATTCATTTCTAATAGTATCAGCAAGTTCATAATCTTTCTTCTTCTTAGCTTCATTTCTTGTCTCAATTAATTTCATAATATCATCATGATCTTCTCTTAAAGCCTTCTTCTTAGTTAAATCTAAACTAAATACCTTATCAAAAGAATTAATAAGCTCAAGTTTAGTATGTCCATTAACCATATCATCTTTAATTAAATCATATAAAACAGTAACCGCATTCGCTGTATTTAAATCATCACTCAAACAATCTATAAACTTACTATTATATGCACTAAACTCTCCCTCATCTAGTTCTCCCTCATCCTTAATTGTAGAAATTCTATTCTTAAGTTTATTATACTGTCCCTCTACTTGATTTAAAGACTCAAAAGAAAATACTAGTTGTTTACGATAATGACTCTGTAAGCACATAAATCTAAAAGCAAGTGGATTATAACCCTTTTCCATTAAAGCACTAACAGATAAAACAGCACCCTTACTCTTACTCATCTTACCAGTTTCATCCATTAAATGTTCATTATGAAACCAATAATTACACCACTTATGTCCTAAATAAGCCTCACTTTGAGCAATCTCATTCGTATGATGTGGAAAAATATTATCTACTCCACCACCATGAATATCTAAATGTTCACCTAAATACTTTAAACTAATGCCGGTACACTCAATATGCCATCCTGGATATCCAACTCCAAAAGGTGAATCCCACTTTAAATCTTGTTCATCAAACTTGCTTTTAGTAAACCATAGGGCAAAATCTGCTTGATTTCTCTTATTATCATCAAAATCAACACCTTCTCTTACACCTACAACCATCTCATCTTCTTTATGATTAGTTAATTGATAATAATCTGCTAGCTTACTAACATCAAAATAAACATTACCACCAGCTTGATAAGCGTATCCTTTATCTAGTAATACATTAATAATTTTTATATATTCGTCAATACAATTAGTAGCTGGCTCCACTACATCAGGTCTCACACAATTAAGAGCATCAAAATCCTTAAAAAACGCATCAGTATAAAACTTAGCTATATCCATAACACTCTTATGTTCCCTCTTCGCACTAGAAACCATCTTATCTTCTCCAGTATCAGAATCACTCTTTAAATGTCCAACATCAGTAATATTCATTACTCTCTTAACATCATAACCTAAATACTTTAAAGTCTTATGTAAAACATCATGCCCAACATAATTACGCATATTACCAATATGAGCATAATGATACACAGTTGGCCCGCAAGTATAAAAACCTACTTTTCCCTCCTCATAAGGAACAAACTCTTCAACTTTTCTAGTTAACGTATTGTAAATTCTCATAATTATACCTCCTTGCTATATTGTACTATAAAATTAAAATAAAATAAAATACTATTTAATAAATCATACGCCAAAACCTAAATTAACACTACTATCATTATTAAATAAAAACACCACTGAATTATTTAAAAAGACTTTCTCATTTTTACTACTTTCTATATAACCTTTATTAATCATCGTCCCAATAACATTATCAAGCACTCTATTTCTCTGATTATAATTATCAAAAACAATTAAAGAACTAGGATTATCACACACCTCATTATACAAATAATTATTACCTATAAACTTATTAAGACCATACTCATCACTATAATCCTTACAATCAAAAAACATCAAATTAATATTTAAAAACTTAGATATACTCTCTAATATACTCTTCTTCTCTTTATTATCTGCCCCATCCATAACCATATATCTATTAGCTTTAGCATCCCTTAAAAGATTTAAAATATTACTAACAATCTTTTCATTATAACTTTTACAAAGTTCATCTCTTAAAGCATCAATTCTCTCATAATCACTCTTAACAACATTCACTCTACTTAAAATAGTATCATAAATATCACTATCCCTAACCTCTAAAGCACTCTTTTTACTCTTATACTTATCCAAAATCAAATTAGAACAAGTCGTATCTAAAATATCTATACACTTATCAGGATTAGAACTATTTGGTAAATACTGATCACAATACTTAACCAAAGAAGCAATAACTTTTTTACTAATCTTTAAATTATAATAATCTTCATACACCAGTTTTACTTTATTCATTATTTTTATCATATCCGCATTTGTTGGTTCATTAATCATAATCTTTGCAAAACGCCTTAAAAAAGCACTATCCTTCTTTAAATACTCATTATACTCACTAGTCGTAGTAGAGCCAATAACCTTCAAATCATCTCTAGCTAAATAAGGCTTTAAAATATTTGCAGCATCAATCCCAGCTTCACTACTACCTGTTTTAACAATCGTATGAATCTCATCTATAAACAAAATAATATTTTTACACTTAATAACCTCATTAATTAAATTATTTATCTTCTCTTCAAACTCTCCTCTATACTTAGTACCAGCTACTAAAGAACTAGTACTAATCAAATAAATCTTCATATTCTTTAAAGCATCAGGAACCGCTCCTTCATTTATTCTTCTAGCAAGTTCATAAACTATCGCACTTTTACCAGTTCCAGCCTTACCAACTAAAAGAGGATTATTCTTATTCTTTCTAAGCAGAACCGAAATAATTTCATCAATTTCTTTATCTCTTAAATAAATTCTATCACTTACAGTATCATTTAAACATATCCCCAAACTAGATAATATCTTTGGTTTCCCTAGTTCTTTAGTAAGTTCTTTAGGATCTATCCCCATACTAGAAACAATCCTAAGTGCTATCCCATCATTTTCATCAAATAACGATGAAAACAAATATAAATCATCTAAACTCTTATTATCTCCATTAGCTCTAGACTGTGCATCATCAATTACTTTCTTAAGTAACGGCGTATATAAAATAAACTCACTTTTCTTACTAGCACACCCAATAACATTAATTAAAGCTTCTCTAAAACCTGTATAAGTAAGCTTAAACCTACCACAAAAATCACTAATATCTTTTCTCTTAAGAAGCGCTAAAAGCAAATGTTCTGTTCCCACATAAGGATGCCTTAAATTAAGCATTTCTTTTTCAGCAGACTTTAATATCATACAAACATCTTTATTAAAACATTTATCCATAAAAAAATCCTCCTATATATCTTATGATATTATGAGGATAATTTTTCTTATTTATTCACACGGCTCTATCTAATCTTAACTTATCCGCTATCGTTGCAATAAACTCTGAATTCGTTGGCTTAGCCCTATCATAATCAACAGAATGACCAAATAAATCTTCCATCACATCATAATCTCCTCTACTCCAACTAACTTCTATCGCATGTCTAATTGCTCTTTCCACTCTACTAGATGTCGTATCATACTTTGAAGCAATTTCCGGATATAACTCTTTAGTAATAGCGCCAATCATATTAGGATTACGATACATTAAATCTATACCATCCCTAATATAAGAATAACCCTTAATATGCGAAGGAATCCCTAAAGAATGTAACAAATCAGTAATCGCCATCGCTAAATCATTACTATTAACAACTAACTTTTTACTTCTAGTCTTACTAACAAGCAATACTCTCTTCTCTAAAGTTTCATAATCATAAGGCTTAAGCATATAATAGTTTACTCCAACCTCCATACACTTATTAATAACCTCTAAAGAATTAATACTTGTAGTAATTATACTCTTCATCATTATTCCCTCTTTATGTAATGCCTCTAAAACACTAAGACCATCCATTTTCGGAATAATTAAATCCATTACAAGAACATCAATATTATTATGCTCTCTTCTAAGGACCTCTAAAGCTTCATTACCATCTGAAGCAATACCTACTAATTCTATTTCAGCGTGAGACTTAAAATACTTATTTACTTCGTTAACAACCTTTTTACTATCATCAACTACAAAAATTCGTATTTTTTCTTTCATTTCCTCTCCTTTTCACTCTATATTAGCACGCAACTCTATTATATTACATTTTTCCCGATATAAAAAGAAAAGAAATTGACAACTTATGTCAAAAATTGTCAATTAATTTGATACTCTCACTAACATCATCTTTCTTGATTGGTTCAAAAAGCACCATCTTAAAGCCTAAATCCAGCAAATCTTTCTTATTATTAAAATCTTTATTACTTGATATAACAATCACATTACAAGCAATCTGTTCTACCTTTATCTTATAAATAAAACTCCTGGCATCTATCTTATCCATATTCTCATCAATATAAACTAAATCATAATGCTTACCACCACGAAGCTCATCAAGTAAATCTTTAGTAACATCAAACAAGAATAAATCATTCTTAACTCTTCTATTAACACTCTTAATAACTTTAATTGAATCAGCATTAGTACTAACAATCGCTATCTTCTTTTTCTTAAGCAAATTCTCATTATACTTTAAAATACTCTTTTCTTCACTAGTAATCTCATCAGGGACTATTTTTTGATCAATAATAACCTGTACACTAGTACCCATACCTTCCTCACTTCTTATCGTAAAAGTTCCCCCAATTAAATTAAGCATCTTCTTAACAACCTTCAAATTCAAATTGCCATCATCTATACTTTCTAATTCACTCTTAGTTAAATCAGTATGATTACTCATTATCTCATTATGCTTTAAAATATCAATTCCCTTACCAGAATCCTCTATAACAATAATTAATCTACAAACATCATACTTAATAATAGAGTTTACCCTCATCTCAATAAAGCCCTTAGACGTATACTTAATTGAATTATCAAGAATCGTATTAAGAATCTGTTTAATCTTAATACTATCCCCATAAAGTTCTTTAGGAAGTCCCTCATTTAAAGTATACCTAAACTCAACCCCATTACTAACCTTAGACTTATTATTTAAATAAATACTATCTAATAATAACTTAACATTATATTTATTTTCCACATTCTTAATATACTTAGAATCTAAAGAAGAAACATCAATAGTCTTTCTAATATTATCCCTAGCTTCCAACACAATCTTATTTAATAAAGAAACCTGCTCTTTAACCTCAGCACTCTTACTAGCTTTTAAAATATTCCCACTAATAACATCAACCTTATTAAGTTTATCTTTAATATCCTCAGTAACCACATTTAAAAAACTACTCTTCTCATTACTTGCTTGCTCAGATAAATTTCTCGCTTTATTAACCTCAGCAATCATCTTTAAATCAGGATTTTCAATCGTAAAATACATAATAAATAGTACCAAAGTCTCCATTGAAGTAGTAAGTGTTACCTCAGGATTTAATCTCTGAATAACTACAACAAGAATATTAAATATAGTAAAAAGTAAAAACGGTACAATCTTCTTCAAATTAACTTTCTTTCTTGAAAACACAATAGAAAAAATACTAAGCGTAATAATAACCGTACCAACATTATAAACATAATTACAAGCTCCACCAGTAGCATACCCCTTAAAAGTATTAATCGGTAAATAAAAAATAATTAATACACTAAGTGCTAAAAAATAAGCTAATATCTTTTTAATCTTATTAAAAAGTGCCTCTTTATCTACCAAACATAAAGAATATATATACAATGACATTATTACTGTAAAACCTGTCAAATAACACATAAATAACTTCGTACAAATATGTGGAACTATTGTATTAACTGGAAAAGTATTTCCTACAATTAAGCACAACAATTCAGACAATAAACCAAGAAAATTTATAATAAGTAAAATAGAATAATAACGAGTTTCTCTAGTATCCAAATGATTTTTCTTAAAATAAACAATATTCAAAACTATCGCATAAATTAATGAAAAACCAATAATATAAATATACCTCATAACAAGCCTCCTACTGTAAATATAGTACCATAAAAAAAAAGATAAGTCTATCTTGTTAATACCTTACCTTTTTTACCTTTATTAAATCTATCTCTATAAAGTTCCATTAAATAACATACACTAACACAGTTATCTGTATAACCTTCACTAACTAAAGCATTATTATCTCTTTTTCCACTAGGAGCAAGTGCAAACATCTCGTCTGCTCTTCTTACTCTAATATAAATTTTATCTAAAACTTCTCTTGGAAATTCATTTTTTAATCTAGCAATTGTATCTAAAATAATATCTTCTTTAGCTTTCTTTTTATCAGGTTGCAACATAATATGCATTATTAATGATTCCCCAACAAGTTCATCATTAACCTTAACTAACGAACCACATAAAATATTCTTTGTATCCCTAAGTACACAATCTTTAATTTTATATAAAGGAATAACTGTTCCATCAGCAAGCTCTATATTATTATTTAATCTATCTTTAAACTTAAAACTATTACAAGAAGTTCTATGACCTACATTACTAATCTTAAGCCATCTTCTACCATCATTAGTCTCTACATAAGGATCATCTATATGTAACTTAGGAAAGTCTTTTTCATTATAATAGTAACCAAGCATATCACAAGGACTCTTTACAACAAAATAACCATCTTCATTATCTTTAGCATATCTTCCAGCATCATTAACAACTCTAACCTCAGCAAAAGGTAAAGCATTAAGCCCTAAACTATCTTTATGTAATACATATGGTGGAATTTTAGACATATACTCTTTAAATAAAGTAGTAAATACTCCACTAGCTTCTCCAGTTCCACCACCAATACAAAATGTAGCTGGAACCTTTAACTTATTAACACCAAATTTATGCTTTCTAGCCATTTTATTAAAATACTTCTCAAGACCTGCATCTAATCCCTCACCAGTAATAGTTGGCGCTATTAAATTAGGTAAACATCCATTAGTATACTTATCATTAGTAAAATAATTAGCTAATTTCACAAAATCTTTATCATGCTCTAAAGCATCAAATAAATTGTAATAAAAACCTTGAGAACCAGGCATATAATTAACCTGATGCATAATAGCAGAATACTTAAAAAAATCTTTATCATAAACAGGCTCTAAACAAATCTTACAACCTTGCATTAAACCATCACCAATAGAACATAAATCCATATGTGTATAAGTTGGAATATGTATTAAACAACTAACACCCTTCATACTAGTTAAATTAGTAATATCCTTATCTTTAAAACGAGAAATAGTCGCATAACTTCTATTAGAATGTAACACAGCCTTAGGTACTCCAGGATTAGTAGTACCACTAGTATAAGTAATCGCAAACGGATCATTTAAACATCCATCATGAACAACTGACTTATTATACTTTTCACCAATTCTTAAGAACTCTCTTTGACTAAATACATCAAGCTTTTCTTCGCTCTTAATCTTAGCTACTTTGTTATTAAATAAACCAGGATGCATCTTTTCATCTATACTCTCATAAGGATTAACACTTTCACCATTTATATTCTTAATTAAACTATCACTAAGTGAAAAAGTCACAATACCCTTAATATTAGTTCCATGAATCTTAGAAGCAATATGCTCATACATATCATCAGAAACAAAAACATAATCACTCTTAGAATTATTTAAAATAAACTTAGTATACTCATCATCAAACCATTCACCAAATACATTAAGCTTTGCTCCAATTAAATTAGTAGCTAAAAATAAATAAATAAACTCTGGACTATTGCTAACACAAGCAGGTATCTCACTCTTTGAATTATAACCCATCGCCTTTAAACTCTTAGCATAATCAAAAACTTTCTCAAACAATTCTTCATAAGTAATCTCATTACCACGATAAACAAGCGCAGTCTTATCTAAATTACCCTTATTTCTCTCATAAACAAGCATCGCAAAAGACATATTATGATTATCATCCATATCAGTAATAACAGCCTTAGCCTTCGGACTAATATTCAAATACTCAGCATATCTTCCTTTAAACTTATCAGCATTTTTTAAAGTTTCACTTACCTGTCTATCAAACTCTTTAATCTTACTCATAGTTCCCCCACCTAACGCCCATATAATACCAAAAAGTCACCAAATAATCAAGACTTTCCAAACAAAGTATTATTTAAATAGTAAAATGCAACTTTTATGTTTCAAAAATATCGTAGTTGCAT
>JAUNFS010000001.1 GCA_030524925.1 bacterium
ATTCAAAAACCCCCTCTATTTAATGTCTAAAATATTGACAAAGTCCCGTGGAAAAAAATCACACTTTTGTGTGATTATTGTAGTTTTTCTCTTACCATTGAGCTTACTTTTTTCATATCAGCGGCTGCTCCACATTTTGAGCCAACTGTTTTAATTACAAGCCCCATACCTTTCATACCATCAGGATTAAGTTCTTTGATTGTTTCATCAATGATTTTTTCTAGTTCTTCATCGCTTAATTCTTCAGGTAGGTACTTATTTAAGATTTCTATTTCTTTTTCTAAATTATCTGCTAAATCTGTGCGGTTATATGTTAAATATTCCTCTTTGCTATCTTTACGAGTTTTAACTTGTTTTTTAATTACTGCTAGAACTTCATCATCAGTAAGTGTTGATTTTTTATTTATTTCTTCATTTTTAAGAGCACTTTTAAGCATACGTAGTACTGATAAAGTAAACTTATCTTGCTCTTTCATTGCAGTTACTAAATCACTATTAACTTTTTCTAACATATTATTTTCTCCTAGTCTCTATTACGATTTTTCTTACGAGAATTCTTAATCATTTCTTTAAGTTCATTTCTTCTACGAACTCCTGGTTTCTCGTAGCATTTATGTTTTTTTAGTTCAGAAGGGACACCACTACGAGCTACTTTAATTTTGAATCTCTTTAGAGCATTATCAACATTGCCATTTCTAACTTCTACCTTAGTCATTATAATCCCTCCTTTCAAAGCTACATGTATTATAACATTATTATTTTATGCGTGCAATATAAATGATTGAAAATGTTGAAAAATGTAGTCAAGAATTTTATATTAAAAATTTTTACATGTGAAATGGTGAATCTCCGGAGTCTTTTTCAGTTGGTAAGATAGCACCCTGCGTACTAAAGTCTTCACCTTCCATTATTTGATTTATTCTCTGCTTAAATTTTTTTAATGCACTTTTGCCAGCACTTACTGCTTCACTTTCACTAATTTCTAAAAATTTAGCAATAGTACTAATGGAATAACTTTTACTATTGATATATCCTAGTAAAAGAATTATCATCATGATTTCTTTTGATTCAAAACCATGTATGATATATGCAAAATCTTTGTTTTTTATTAGTTCTAACACTTTTTGATAATCTTCTTTTGTTAATTCTTCTACTTCTTCGGTGCTAGGTTTTACTAGCTTTGGTAATTGTGGTGCATTTTGAATTTCAATATCTTGGGCGATGAGATTGTTTTTTATTTTAGGAACTATATAACTATAAAATTTTCTTTTTTGGGCTTCTGTAAGCTTACCAGTTGCTGGGTTATTTAGATCACCGTCATATCTTAAGAAAATAACTTTCTTTTCTTCTTCAGTTAAACTTAATATTGCTTTGTCTATTTGATCTTTTGAATATTTAGAAAAGTATTCATAGAATGTTTTACCATGATATATTTTTTTCTCCTTTGCAGATGCTTTCTGACTCTTATCTTGTGTCTTAGGTATGGAATTTTTACCCATTGCTGTTTGTGTTTTAGCTTCTTCATTGTTTTGACTGATAAGAATTTTTTTAATCTTGGGAATTGTTACATAGTAAAAGTGACCTTTTTGCTGAGTTGTTAATTTGCCAGTTGGTCTATTATTGAAATTTCCATTATATCTTGTTAGGATTAACTGTTTTTCTTCATCGTTCAACACTGATATGGCTTTATCTACTTGGCTTTTGGAGTATTCTGGAAAGTTTTCATATAAATATTTAAATCTTGTTTTTTTACCAGTTGCGATAGTTGTTAACTTTTTTCTGACACAAGTAAGGATTGCGTAAAATCTTTTCTTTATTTCTTTATCAAGATTTTTTGTTGGGGGCGAATTTAATCCTTCACTATATCTTTGCATGATAACACTTTTATTTTCTTCAGTTAACCCTTTTACAACGTTATCAATGTCTTCTTTTGAAAATTCGCTTAAAAGTTCATAGAATGTTTTGCCACGAGGCTTTTTTTTCGGTAATTCACACTCTATGGTTGCAGATACTTTTCTTTTAGGAGGAGTTAACTCTTTACTTTTTTCTTGTTTATCTAAATGTTTGCCTTCTTCGGTGTTGGGTTTTACCGGCCTTGCTAATTGTTGTGCATTTTGAATTCCAATATCTTGGGTACTAAGCCTATTTCTTATTTTAGGAACTATATACCCATAAAATTTTTTTCTTTGCGCTTCTGTAAGTTTTCCAGTAGCTGAGTTATTTAAGTTGCCATCATATCTTAATAGAACAATTTTCTTTTCTTCATCGCTTAGACTTGCTATTGCTTTATCTATTTGTTCCTTTGAATATTTACAAAAGTATTCATAGATTGTTTTGCATTTTCCTTTTTCTGAATGTTTTACTGCGATTGCATGTTTTATTTTGGGAATGATGCTTTTATGAATTTTTTTGCAGGTAGTGGTGCTCGTTGTTTTTACTGGTTCAAAATTTAAATTACCACTGTATCTATCTAATATTATTTGTTTTTCTTCTTCGGTTAAACTTTCAAATGCTTCATCTACCCATTCTTTAGGATAAGGACTTAATAGCTCATAAAATGTTTTTCTAGAATATTGTTTCTGTGGATTTTTTTCAGGTATTACATTAGCTTGTTCATCTTTGCCTTCTTTACGGATAATAATTCTTTTAATTTTAGGAATTGTTACACAGTAAAAGTGATTGCTTTGATGAGTTGTTAATTTACCGGTTGGCCGGTTATTGAAATCTCCATTATACCTTGTTAAAATCAACTGTTTTTCTTCATCGCCTAAAACTAATATAGCTTGATCAACTTGTTCTTTAGAGTACTCTGGAAAGTTATCGTATAAACATTTAAATCTTGTTTTTTTATCACTTGTCATGTAAATTAGTCTTCCCTTAATATTAGTAAGGATAGCATAAAACCTTTTATTTATTTTTTTATCAAGATATTTTACCGGTGGTCTATCTAACCCATTATTATATCTTTGCATAATGACACTTTTATTTTCTTCACTTAAACGGTTTATAACGCTATCAATGTCTTCTTTTGAGAAATCACTTAAAAGCTCATAAAATGTTTTAACACTAGTGGTTTTTCCTGATAATTTACATTCTTTATTTGCAGATATAGTTTTTTTAGGAGGAGTTATAACTTTAGTGCTTGCACGTGTTAAATAGTTGTGAGTTTCTTGTTTTTCTAATTCTCTTTTGATTAGTTTCTCTGCTTTTTTTAACCTTTTTTGAATCGTAGATTGATAGCAGTTTGCTTTTTTTGCCATTTCTTCTTGGGTATATCTTTTACCACCATTAAATCCATAATAAAGATTTACTGTTTCTCTTAGTGCTGGTGGAAGTTTTTTTACAAGTTCTCTTACTCTAAGAATTGTTTCAGTGTTAATGTATTCTTCCTCAATGTCTAAACCATCAGATAGAAAATCTTCAATGTGGCGTTCATTATCTTTTTGACCAATATTTACAGGCTGATTTAAACTTATATCTTTTTGAACTTTTTTTAATTTTCTTAAAAACATATTAATTTCATTATCAATACATTTAATTGCGTATGTCGATAATGCCGTTTCTTTAGCTGGATCAAAGGTATCAACAGCTTTAATTAGACCTAAATTACCAAGAGAAATCAGTTCTTCTTTATCATAGTTTACAGTCCCATATCTAGTGGATACTCGGTAAGTTACTAGTCGCATGTTGCTTTCTATGAGCTGTTGTCTTGCCTCAAAGTCTCCTTCTAACATTAATTTAATTAATCGTTTGGTTTCTTCTTCGGGTAAGCTGTTTGGTAATCCATTTGTATATATAAAATTTTCTCCTGCCATTATTACACCCGCTTTGGTTAGTGATGTTTATACTACTACGTTTTGGTAGATATTGCAAGAAAAAAAGCCTTGCGGCTTATTTGTATTCTTTTAAAATTTCTTCTATTTCTTCTTTAGTTTTAAAACCTATAAATTTAGTTACTAATTCTTTGTTTTTGTAGATTTCTACTGTGGGAATGCTCATTACACCATGGCTTTGAGCTAGTTCCGTGTGAGTGTCAGTATCTACTTTGATAATTTTAATGCCTTCTAATTCGGTAAGCTCCATACCAAGCATTTTGCATGGACCACACCAGTTCGCAAAAAAGTCAACGATAGTTAAGTCGTTTGTTAAAACATCATTTAATTCTTGATTACTTAGATATTCAATCATTTTGGTTTTCCTTTCTATAATCATTAATAATATCACTTGCACCTGTGAATGTTAGTTTTTTGTTATTAACAAGTTTTTCGGCACTTTCAGGGGTAATTATATTATATTTTAGTAATACTCTTAAGCTTTCAGCGTTAGCTTCGGTTTTGTCTTTTTCTTTTTCGTAGTTGATACAAATTGTATATACTTCATTTACACCGTTATAAGTGTCCTTGATGTAGCTTGATAATACTGGAGTTTTAGTTAGTAGTGTATCTGCATATGAACTTTTATTTACTAGTTCTGAGGTACTACTGATGGTGCTTAGTAAGAATACTATAATAAATGATACGACTACGCCTTCTAGGACTCCGCAGATTAGACCACCAATGCGACTTGGAATGCCTAGGATAAGACCGCTATTTAAAAGTCTTCCGACAACACCAGTTACCTTGGCAATTATGCCTAAGATGGTACTAATAATTGCTAGAGTTACTGCATAACTTAGTCCTTCTATAACTAGAATATTAAATGTTTGTACACCACTAAATTTTCCAAATAAGCTTAAGAATGGTATATAGTCATAAAATAAATTAGATATAGGATTTTTTAAGTAAAATGCTAGTATGATGACAATAATTGTCCCAACAAATGTTACTATACTATTAATTATTCCTTTTTTAAAACCAATTAGAGCAGATAGTAATAAGACTCCAATGATTATATAATCTATTATGTTCATTTAATCACATCCTATTAGAATTATATTATAAATGCTCAAAAAAATAAAGATTTATTTATTCTTTTATGGTATTATTTTGTTAGGTGATTTGTGCATGACTATTGTTTTTAAAGTTAGTGATAATATAAAAAATGAGATGATTAAGTATTATAGTGGTAAAAAAAGAAGTAAGACTCCACCTTATGCGATATTTCAAGCTGATGAGGCAGATACAATTATTACTTTGTATGAGTCAGGTAAAGCGATGTTTCAGGGAATGAGTGCAGACATTGATGCTAATATGTGGAAGGATTTAGAGAGGTCTTGGAATCACAGAGATATTGATTTGGAGCTTTCTAAGAAGGAAGAAAAGAAAAAGGAAGAAAAAGATACGAGATTTATAAATGCAGCTACGGTTGGTTCTGATGAGGTTGGTACAGGAGATTATTTTGGACCAATTGTAGTTACAGCTTCTTACGTTAGCAGAGATATGATGAAACTTTTAACTGATTTAGGCGTTAGGGATTCTAAAAAACTTACAGATGATAAGATTTTAAAGATTGGCCCTACTTTAATTAAGGAAATACCACATGTTACTTATATTCTTAATAATGAAACTTATAATAAGTATGATCATAACATGAATAAGGTTAAAGCTATTTTACATAATAAAGTTCTTTGTGAGATTTTAAGTAAACCAAATATTAGTTATGATTATATTGTTGTTGACCAATTTTGTTATCCGAAGAATTATTTTGGCTATTTAAGTGGTGCTAAGGAAGTTTGTAAGCAGATTACTTTTACGACTAAGGCTGAAGATAAGTGTTTAAGTGTTGCGGCTTCTTCTATTATTAGTAGATATATTTTTCTTAAAGAATTTGATAAGCTTGGTGAAAGTGTTAATACATTTCTTAAGAAAGGTGCTGGCAAAGAGGTTGATGAGATTGGAGCAATGATTGTAAGAAAATATGGTTTTGATAAGCTTAAAAGCATTGCTAAATTGAATTTTAAAAATACTGAAAAGATAAAGGAACTTTTAAAGTAATTTCTTTCTAACATGAATAAATTAAGCAAAATAATAGCGAGTAATTAAACTCGCTTTTTAGATGTGATTACTAATAAAGGTTTTAAGTAAACTATACTGAGGAATATTGGCACTTTTAAATTTATAGTCTAACTCAGCTAGTTCTAGCAAAATATTTTCTAGTTCTTCTTTTGTATATTTAATGCTTTTTTCTTTGGCTAGTTTCATACGGTATGGATGAACTGCTAGAATTCTTGCTATTTCATCTGGGGTTTTATTCATGGCTTTAGCAAAATAGATTAGACGGTAAGATGATGCAAGAAGAGCAACAAATGGTATACAGTCATTTTTTGAAACTTCAAAGTCATTAAGGAGTTTGGGAATAGCTCCATAATTTTTATTTGTAATAGCATCAGCTAAAGCGTATGATTCATCGCTTACTAATTTAGCTCCATAATCCTCTACTTCACTTTCAGTTATATTTTTAGTGATATTACTTATTTTATCTATTTCATTTAATACTAAATCATAGTTGTTTAGGTTGTATTCAAAAAGCAAGTTTAGAGCTCCGTAAGAAATTTTAATATTTTGACTTTTAGCATAGTTATTTGCTTTCATGTTTAGTTCGTTTGGTTTAAGTTCACTTATTTCAATTACATGACCATTTTTATTTATTAATTTATAAATTACGCTTCTTTTATCTATACTATCGGTAATTAAAATTAGTTTGGTTTTATCATTTGGATGCTCTAGATAGCTTTCTATTTTTTTGCTTTCGGCGCTAATTTTAAAATTTCTAACGATTACTATTTTGTCTTCGTCAAGTAGTGATATGTAGTTGCATTCTTCTATAACTTCATTAATATTTGAGTCACTGTAATTGATTTTGGTGATATTAGTAGCGTTTTTGGTTATTTTATTTAGTTCATCGTTTAGTAGTCTTTCTGAGAAACTAGATATTAGATAGATATTCATAAGCTAGTCCTTTACGATACCAATTTTAGAAAATGGGTAAAGAACAATATTGGTTTTACCTAGGATTTGGTCTTTTTTGATTGGACCGATGATTCTACTATCTTGAGATAAAATACGGTTATCACCCATTACAAAGTATTCGTCATCTTTTAGTTTTACTTCATCAAAGTCAGTTGTTTCAGATAGAGAGTATTTATCTTCTACTTCTTTTTCGTTAATGTATAATTTACCATCTATGTAGCTGACGCTTTCTCCAGGAAAAGCAATAACTCTTTTGATGATTGGTTTTTTATCAGTTTTTACTACGACAATGTCAAAACGTTTTAGGCCGTGAACTTTATAACCTATTTTATTTAATATCATAATATCGCCATCTTCAAGGGTTGTAAACATACTTGGACCGTTTACTTTAATTGGAGTAGCGATAAATGTTCTAATAATAATTACCGCTAAAATGATGATTAGATATGGAATATAGTCTGATATTACTTCTCTACTTGGGATTATTTTTTTCTCTTTTTTCATCGTTAGTCACCTAGTTAATTATATCAAAGAATATGGATTCTATAAAGGGGGTTATAATGTTTTTAAACTATTTTCTTTTGACTTTGCTGCTGTGATACTTGTAATTGTGTCATTTAATAGTTCGTTTTTACTGGTTAGTGGTCCAGTTATTTTTAGGTTTAAATAAGTATCAATATCGTAAGGATATGATGAAATAGTAAGGCCTTCACATTCGCTTGTAAGTCTTAAGAAAGTTCTTAAAAATTTTTCGGTTAAATTGGTTTGAATTTTTTCTTGCTCGTTATTTAGAGTTTCTTCAGCTTCAACGTTTAAATTTTTGTATTTCACTTTTTTATCAATGGCAATTTTTTTGGCATTCCAGCGTTCTATTAATATGCTTGATATTTTAATTTTTGTAATTCCAAGAGTATTTATGAAAGCTAAGATGATACTGGCCGCTACGGTAAAACTTGCGGTGGTATCTTCTAGATGTGCTTCACTTTCATTTTTAAAACCACTGTTAACTTTATATAATAATCTATTAATTTTCTTGGTGTATGGTGTTTTTTCTTGCTCACGATTTTGAATAGCATAGATGTATAAAGTGTTGTCTGACATGCCGAATTTTATTTCAGGAAAATAATATATCCCTTCATCACTATTTAGAGAGCTTACTAGTTTGTAAGGGGTTTCATTACACTCTTTATCTTTAACTATACTTGACTTTAAGTAACTATTAAATATTGGAATAAATGCGTTTATTTTATTTTTTGATAGGTCTGAATTTAAAAATTTGATTCTTCTTTCTAGAAAACTAATTGGGTCATCAAAATCATCAGTTGTAGCATTTGCGAATAGATAAGCAAGGAGGCACTTTATTTTATCTGAACTTGTACCTTCAAATACTGATAGGTCATAAAAGTTTAGAGCACTTTCTACGTAAGACAGAAGGAATGAGTCAAATTTCGTTTTTTCTTTAATATTTAGATTCGGTATTAATATTCCCTCTTTAGGAGCACTAGTGGTTACTTGTTTTCCGTCAATCGTAGTTGTGAATATAATGTTGTACGTAAAAAAGGCTTCTATGGTTCCCAGAGATGCTTCTTTAATAAAGCTATTATAAAATATATTTAATATGTTCATGTTTTTTCCTCTAGTTAATTATAACAAAATAAAAAAATTCTATAAAGTGCTTATAGAAATTTTTTCATTTTTTTAAAGGCTTCGCTGTTATCTAGAGTAGTTTCTGATAATTCATTAAATAAATTCTTTTGGTTTTTATCTAACTTCGTAGGAATGATAATGTTAGTTATAACATACATATCACCTTGTTTACCAATCTTTTCATCATCTACTCCGGCACCTTTAACTTTAATTTTTTCGTTGTTTTGAGTTCCAGCTGGAATGTCTATGGTTATTTTACCATTAATTGATGGTATTTCTTTTTCGCATCCTAAAACTGCTTCTGTTATTGTAAGAGGACAAATTAGATATATGTCTTTGCCATCTCTTTTAAATAGTTCGTGTTCTTTAACAGAGAATTCTATATAAATATCACCGTTTGGTCCACCATTAATACCACTTGAGGCTTTGCCGGTCATACGCATTTGGTCACCAGTTTCAATACCTCTTGGAACGCGCATGGTTATGGTTTTTTCACGGCGAATTACGCCTTTGCCTTTACATTCAGAGCAGTTGTTATCAAATGTTTCCCCGCTTCCGTGACAAGTAGGACAAACAGTTTCAGTTTGAATTACGCCAAATAATGATCTTTGAGATGTTACTACTCTTCCCTTTCCGTTACATTTTGGGCAGGTGTGAGATCCTATACCACCTTTTCCTTGACAGGAACTGCACTGCTCGTTAACCATTATTTTAAAGGTTTTTTCACAGCCGAATACGGCTTCTTCAAATGTTAGGGTTAGTTTTACTAGAGCATCATCACCTTTTACGGCTGTTTTTCTTGCTCCACCGGTTCTTCTACTACGACCACCACCCATTAGGTTTTCAAATATATCACTTAGGTCTATATCGCCAAAATCAAAGCCTGAAAAGCCACCAAACCCACCTTGGAAGTCTCCAAAACCACCACTGCCAGTGCCATCAAAAGCACTACTGCCAAATCGATCATATTGGCTTCTTTTTGCTGGATCACTTAGAACAGAATAAGCCTCGCCAATTTCTTTAAATTTTTCAGCGGCATCTTCGGTTTTGTTAACGTCTGGATGGTATTTTTTTGCTAATTTACGAAATGCACTTTTAATTTCATCATCAGTGGCAGTTTTAGGAACGCCTAATACTTCATAATAATCTTTTTTTGCCATTAACTATCACTTTCCTCATTAAATTCATCTATTAGATCACTAAAGAATGATATTGCATTATCGTAAACATCTTCTTTAGTCATATCAATACCAATATTTTTTAGTAGTTCTACTGGGTAATTGGTGTCACCACTTTTTAAGAATTTGATATATTTTTGTTGCATATCATCTTCGTTTTTAATAATTTTTGTTGCAACGGTAATTGCTGCTACTACGCCAGTAGCGTATTTATATAGGTAAAATGGATAAAAATAGTGTTCTCTTCTAATCCATGAGTAAGAGCTTAAATCGTCTAGTTCTACTTCTTTGCCATAGTATTTTTCTTTAATTTCTTTAATTGTATTGGTTAGAAATTCTTCACCGATGATTTCATTTTTGTCTAACATCTCATACGCTTTGTTTTCTAGTTCACCTTCTAAGCAAGCATCAAATAAGTTGTTTTGAATTAGTTCAATCATATTATAAATCGCTATTAATTTTAGTTTTTTGTTACGGCTATTTTCTTTGATAAAATAAGATAGGATTAATTCATTAGTTAGTGATGCTACTTCGGCTACGAAGATGTCATTATCATAGTTATGTTTGTCATTGTTTTTTTGACTTAGATAATAATGAACTGCATGACCAAGTTCATGGGCAATGGTACTTACATCACTAAATTTACCAAAGAAGTTTAGTAAGATAACGGGATGTCCATTATAGCATGATGTACAGTAGCCACCACTTGATTTACCTTTATATGAGCAGTAATCAAGCCATTTTTCGTTAAAGGCTTTACTAATAACATCTGCATATTCTTTTCCATAGATTTTTGTGCTTTCAGTAACTAGATACTGAGCATCTTCAACTGAGAAACTCATTTCATCAGTTAGAATTTGGGCAGATAAATCGTAACTTGCTAATTTTTCTAAACCTAAACTGGTTTTAATTAAGCGCAAGTATTTTTGATAGATGTTTAATCTTTTATGAACGACATTATAAAGACTAGTTACTACATCTTTTGGGATATTTGATGAGTCTAATTCAGCTTCAAGCGACGAATTAAATTTACGAATATTTGCCATAATACTTTCGTTTTTCATACTACTAATTAAGTTTTCTGCAAAAATATTTTTGAATTTTTTGTTTGTGGTTGTTAGCATCTCGTAAGCTTTTTTTCTAGTATTACGGTCTTTGCTTTGCATGATAATGCGATAAGAACTATTAGTTATTTTGGTAGTCGTGCCATTATCATTTATTATTCCATAGTCTAATACTGAGTTTAACAAAGTGTTATTTACGTTTCTAAATGCACTATTGGTGCTAGTTAGTTTAGTAATTAGTTCTTCTTCAGTGGCTGATAAGGTATGGTCTTTAGTTCTTAACATATTTTCTATGTAAAAACGGTATTTGCTAAGTTTTTGCGTGTTTAACATTTTTTTGATTTTATCAGTTTCCGTCTTGATTATTTCAGGTTCAATAAAACTAGAAAGAGATATAAAATCAGTATATGTTTTATGAATTTTGCTTAGCATTAAAGCATTTTCACTGTTTTCTAGATCTTCATCATGTTTTAAGTTAGCATAAACATATAATTTTGCTAATCTAGCGTCATAGGCAAAGTATTCTTCTAAAGTTTGATATAACATGTTTGCAGATTTAGTTACTTTGCCTTTATATTCTTTAATTTTTGAGTATTCTGTTTTAATTTTTAAGTAATCTTTTCCCCAGTCTTTTGCTGTTTTATAATAGCTTGTTAAGTCCCATTTATAGTCTTTTTCTACTTCGTTACGATTATTATATTCCACTTTTACCTCCAAGAAAAGTTCTAGATACTTTCTAGAACCTTTTAGTCTTTATTTACAAATTCAGCTTCTTCTGGGCCGTTATTTGCGTTGTTTTCATTATTATTTTGGTTTGCTTTAGCAGCTTCTTCATAAACTTTTGCGCTTAAGCTCATAGCTTTTTCATTTAAAGCTTTGGTTTTGTTTTTGATGTCTTCTACATCTTTGCCTTCAAGAGATTTCTTTAGGTCTTCAATTAGCTTTTCTGTTTCTTTTTTATCATCATCAGTTAATTTGTCACCTAAATCTTTGATGGCTTTTTCAGTTGCGAAAATAGTTTGATCAGCTTCATTTCTTGTATCAGCTTCTTCTTTTCTCTTTTCATCAGCTGCTTTATTAGCTTCGGCTTCTTTAACCATTTTATCAATTTCTTCATCAGTTAAGTTAGTATTTGATGTGATGGTAATTGATTGTTCTTTACCAGTTCCTAGGTCTTTAGCTTTAACATTTACGATTCCGTTTGCATCAATATCAAATGTTACTTCAATTTGAGGTACACCTCTTGGTGCTGGTGGAATGTTATTTAATTGGAAACGGCCAAGGGTCTTGTTATCTGGGGCCATTTTTCTTTCACCTTGTAATACGTGAATATCAACAGCTGGTTGGTTATCAGCAGCAGTTGAGAATACTTGACTCTTACTTGTTGGAATTGTTGTGTTTCTTGGAATTAGGACAGTCATGACATCGCCTAGAGTTTCAATTCCTAATGATAGAGGTGTAACATCTAATAGTACTAGGTCATCTACTTCACCAGTAAGTACGCCACCTTGAATTGCAGCTCCCATAGCTACTACTTCATCTGGGTTAACACTCTTATTTGGTTCTTTTCCTAATTCTTTTTTAACTAGTTCTTGAATGTAAGGGATTCTTGTAGAACCACCAACTAGTAGTACTTCATCTATGTCTTTAGCAGTTAATTTAGCATCGCTTAGTGCTTTATGTACTGGTTCAAGAGTACTATCAAATAGATCACGACATAAGTCTTCAAATTTAGCTTTTGTTAAGTTCATATCTAAGTGTACTGGACCATCTGCTGTTTGACTAATAAATGGTAAGTTAATATTAGTTGTACTCATACCACTTAAATCTTTTTTAGCTTTTTCAGCAGCATCTTTAATTCTTTGCATAGCCATTTTATCGTTTGATAGGTCTATTCCATGCTCTTTTTTAAATTCTGCTACAATGTAATCCATAACGGTTTTATCAAAGTCATCACCACCTAAATGGTTATTTCCTGATGTTGATTTAACTTCAAATACACCATCACCTAATTCTAGGATAGATACATCAAATGTACCACCACCTAAGTCGTATACTAGAATTGTTTGTTGTTTATCTTGTTTGTCTAGGCCATAAGCAAGTGATGCAGCAGTTGGTTCATTGATAATTCTTTCTACTTCTAAGCCTGCTATTTTACCAGCGTTTTTAGTTGCTTGTCTTTGAGCATCGTTGAAGTAAGCTGGAACAGTAATTACAGCTTTAGTTACAGGTTCACCAAGGTAATTTTCTGCATCTTTTTTAAGTTTCATTAAGATTTTAGCACTGATTTCTTCTGGTGTATATTTTTTACCTTCTGCTTCTACTTTTTCACTTGTACCCATTAATCTTTTAATTGATGAGATTGTATTAGTAGGATTTGTTACTGCTTGTCTTTTAGCGGTAATACCCACTAATTCCTCTCCATTTTTGAATGCTACTACTGATGGAGTTGTACGGTCCCCTTCAGGTGTAACAATTACTTTAGGTTCGCCACCTTCTAGAACAGCAACACATGAGTTTGTTGTTCCTAAATCTATACCGATTATTTTACTCATATTTATCATTTCCTTTCTTATTTGAGTAATTACTCATTTACTTTGACCATTGCTGGTCTAATAACTTTGTCTTTATAAGTATAGCCTTTTTGTAATACTTCTAAGATTACATTACTTGGTTTATTTTCATCTTTTTCAGTAAGTACTGCTTGATGAAAGTTTGGATCAAACTCTAAACCATCTGCTTCAATTTCTTTAACATCAATACTATTTAAAATATTAACAAATGATGTATAAATCATTTTAAAGCCACTTAAGAATTTGCTTACTTCATCAGATAAATCACTGTCATCTAATTTAATAGCTCTTTCAAAATTATCTAGAATTGGTAGTAATGATTTTACTAAGTCTTCGTTAGCATATTTCATTAAGTTACTAGTTTCTTCTTCTTTTCTTCTTTTATAATTTTGCAGTTCTGCAGCCATTCTTAGGCATTTTTCATTGGCATCTTGAAGTTCTTTTAAGAGTTTTTCATTCTTAACTTCATGATGCTTATTTTTTTTATTTTGTTTTTCTTCGTTTTCCATAAATTACCTTTCTATGTAGTTTTTTAAATAGTTTAGTAAGGTTACTACTTTATCGTACTCCATTCGTTTTGGTCCAATAATAGCAATAGTTCCTTCTTCACCATCAATGTTATAACTAGTTTTGATGACCGTTACATTAGGATCAAATTTATTTTCTTCTCCAATATAAATATTTACTTCTTTTTCGTCTGTTTCAATCTTTTTGATTAAATCCATGTTTTCTAGTTTACCAATCATATTCTTGATTTTGTCAGGACTATCATATTCAGGTTGTTTTAAGATATTGGTTTTCCCTTGGAAGAAAATATCACTATTTTTAACGGTAAAATCATTAAATGCATCATAGAAGAAATTCATGACACTTTCGTAGGCTTTGATTTGCTTAGCAATAATAGGCTTTATTTCATATTCAAGTTTACTACTTATTTCAGTTAGTTTGGTTCCAGTTAGTTTTTTATTTATTAAATCACAGGCTTTAATCATTTCATCTACACTAATATTTTCAGGGATGATGCTTTGTTTATTTTCTACGTGACCAGTGTTAGTAACAACTACGGCAACTATTTTTTTATCATCTATTGGGACTATTGATACTTGTTTTAGGGTATTGTTATCGCTTTCTTTTCCTAAGACAATACTTGTATAGTTAGTTATATCACTAATTATTTCCATACATTTTACTATTGCATCACTGATTACTAAATCTTTATTATTTAATATTGTTTGAAGTTTTAATACTTCATCTCCTGTTAATTCTTTAGGTTTCATTAAATTATCTACATAATATTTGTATCCTGCTTCGCTAGGGATTCTACCACTAGAGATATGCGTCTTTTCTAAAAATCCTAAGGTTTCTAGAAATGCCATATCATTTCTGATTGTTGCACTGGAACATTTTAGTTTCTTTACTAATGATTTAGATCCTACTGGCTTAACTGTTTTAATATAAGTTTCAACTATTAATCTTAATAGTTCGTTTTGTCTATTATTCAAGTTCTAGCCTCCTTTAGCACTCTTTCTTTTCAAATGCTAATATCATTATAATATTATGCGTAGCACTTGTCAATATATGAGTGCTAATTTTTAGATTTTTTTGTAAATTAAAAAAGATAACTTACTAGTTACCTATTTCTTTAAGTATATTAAAATTATAGCAGCTGCTATACCACTTAGGATAGTGCCTAGCAGGATGCAAATGTTTACTACATGGCCGTTGTTGTTAGATTGGTTCTTTTCTAGCACTTTGATCCTGCCTTGCTCTTTAGCTACTTTTTCTCTTTCTAGGGTTTCACTGCGCTTTTTATTTATTATTTCGTTATATTTTCTTACGATGTTTTGGTCTTCTGGCGTGCTACTATTTTTTACTTCTTCTACGTAGCCATCTAAAACATTTTGCTCATCATATGTAATTGTGCCGTTTGCAAATTTTTCTAAATAGTTATTTATAATCTGCCTTACTTCATCACTAACCAAATTCATAAGCCACCTACCTATACACTCATTAATTCGTTTTCTTTTTCTTTTACTTTGTCGTCAACTATTTTATTATATTTTGTAATAAGTTCTTGAATTTTATCATTCAATCTATTTTGTTCATCTTCAGGCATTTCAGCTTTTTTAATTTCATTACGAGCATCTTCTCTAGCGTTTCTTAGAGCTACTTTAGCATCCTCACCCATACCTTTTACTTGTTTAACATATTCTTTTCTTCTTTCTTCGTTTAATTCAGGAATTGTTAAAATTACCATTTCACCATTATTTGTTGGAGTAATTCCTAGATTAGCTTCATGGATAGCTTTTTCTATTTCTTTAACTAAAGTTTTATCAAATGGTTTAATAAACAGTTGTCTTGCTTCTGGTACGGTAATGTTAGCAACTTGATTTAGAGGAGTTGATGTTCCATAATATTCTACATTTATACCATTAAGCATTGCTGGGTTCGCTCTACCTGCTCTTACGTTTGTAAATCTTGCTTCCATATTTTCTATGGCTTTTTGCATTTTTATTTCTGCGTTTTCTATATACATATTTTTCTCTCCTTATTAATAATATTATACCTAATTATACGATAAAAGCAAGAACTCCCAGTAAAATACCTAATAAAATTGTGCTTTCAATAATTACTAAAGTTTTGATGTGACCATCAGTATCTATTTTTTTAATTCTAAGTGGTTTTTTACCATTAGTAATTGGTTTACGGGAATTAATGATGTCATGATATTTTTTAGTAACGGTATTTTCAGTACCATGGCTTTCTAAATAGATTATATATTCATCTAGGGCTTCTTGGGTTTTAGTTATCTTGTTATAATCAAGAGATTTTTCCATAAGGGAAATCGCTTTTTCTATGAAGGCATCTATTTGTTTACTCTCAGTTTCGCTTAGTTTTTCACCACTTGAAAGTCTTTGATATAATTTTAAAAATTCTTCTACGGTTATAATCTGCTCTTGAAAACTTATTTTATTAAGTCTAGCTTTTAAAGCATTTTTTAAACGAGTTAATTCTTCACTAGAAACGGCATTTGGATAAGCGTTTTCATAACAATCCAAGTCATCTAGATAATCTATTAAGAATTTGTCATCATCAACTTTAGAAATGCCTTCTAATATTTCATCTAAGTTTACAATTTTTCCTAATCTTATTTGTGGTTCTAACATATTTTCCCCTACCTTACTTTAATTATTATACTACATATTTTATTAGAAAAAAAGCAGTATATTTACTGCCTAGACACTATTTTGTTATTTCCATAATATATACTAGGTGAATGTTATGCAAATGAATAATAATGGATTTAATAATTTTTTTAAAGGGTTTTGGTCTTTCATCTGGTTTTTAATTTTATGTACCCTAATTTTTTATCAATTAATAATTACTTTTTTCTTTCCTCTTAGATGGAATATTTGTATTTTGTTGATAGAGATATTTTTGTTATTCTTTCTTCTCTACCGAATAATATGGCCGCATTAATTTTTCAGTTTCGTCTATGTAATCTAACATTTTACTGATATTTACGGAGTTAGACATTTCATCTTTGGTAAATGGTGTAAATTTAGGTATAGATATAGTAATAAAAAAGAGTTTTTTTTCTTCTTCTAAAAGGGAGAAGTTTTTTAAATAGGTTTCAAAGAAGGTGCCATAGTTATATTTGCCAAAGTCATTATGATAAAGATTTATTAAATCTAAAATAGGTGTATCAACCGTATAATTATCCCAGCTTATAAATTTATTATCTATATAGTGGTCTATTGATAAGTTGTTATGACAGTAGACCACTCTTTCTTTATCTTTTGATGAGGTAAGATTATACCAACTTTCTATTTCGTCTTTGACAAATTTAATTAGTGATGTTAAACGAGTTCTGTTTGCTAGAAGAAGGTTTGCTGAAGGTGTTAGAACATTTTTAGGCTCGTATTCGTTATAGTAACTTTCTAGGGTATTTTCTAGATAGTCTATGTTATTTAAAAGATTTTCATAGATTTCCTTTACTTTATCAACTGAGATGTCTTTAAAGTATGCAGTTTTAGTGTGAAGTGATCCAAGGAGTTTAGCCATATCAGTACATTTTTGTTCTACAGGAGAGTTTACTTCCTTTAGTCTTTCGTAAACGTAGGAGTCATCTATTTCATCAATTAATTTTGGGTAAGAATCAAAATTTCTTGAGTTTAAATATGTATAAAGATTTTTAATATCTTTGTTTTTGGGCTTTAAAATATAACTTCCTTCTTTGGTATCTATTATTTTAGATTTGCCAGCAATGGTTATTTTGTTCGGATTAAAGATTTCATTAATTTTCTTCATATTCAGGAATAATTAGTTTCATATTGATTTCTAGGGTTTCAAATGAGTTGTATTTTTTTAGTTCTAGTAAATTGATTTTATATTTAGTTAATATTCCTTCTAGAGTATCATTTGGCATAACTGTATGTACGTGATATTTAATGTAAGTTTCTTCAGAGTTAATACTATTTAAAATAGTAGTTTGATTGGTTAGTGCTTCACTAGGTTCTGGAGTTTCTTCTTCTTTTATTTCATTTGGTGCAGTAGTTTCGTCAGTTATTTGCGGAAACTCCATTTTAGTTGCTTCTTGAATGTCTTTAAATCTTGGGGACTCTTCGCTTAAATCAACTACTTCAGCATCATTAGTTTTTAAGAATTCGTCTAGACTAGTTTCGTCGGCAAATTCAATTAAGCCTTGTTCAGCAGTAATGATGTACTCAATATGGACATGTAGTTCGTCCCCGTTTTGTAGTTCATAAGAAAAATCCGTAATTTCAAGGTTGATGGTATCTAGGTTAATGTTACTTCTTAATTCATGAGTAAATGGCACTTTAAAGCTAAAGTCTTCTTTGTTGATGCTTACTTCATGAACTCTATAGTCACCAGAGATAATAAAATCTCCTTCTAGTTTTTCACCATTTATGTCATAGTCATGTTCAATAGAGATACTGGTTATTTCAAAGATGTTTTCTTTAAAGAGAAAGTCTCTTTCTATTACAAAAGCTTCATTCATATATTATCAGTCCTTTCAACTAAATATATGAATAAAAAAAAGAAATAATACTATTTTTTCTTAAAGAATAGTTTGATTATTTCTTCATAGTTTTCTATATAAATTAAATTAATTTCTTTTAAGATAAAGCTAGGCAGTGACTCGGTGTCTTCTTCATTTTGTTTTGGTAGGTAGACTGTTTTAATATTTTGGTTATAAGCTGTTATTAGTTTTTCTTTTAATTTTGAGATTTTTAACACGTTTCCATATAAATCTATGTTACCTAAAAAGGCGATGTTTTCAGAGATTTTAATGTTGTTTGTTAAACTTAAGATGCTAGTTAGAATACCAGTGCTGCCACTTGTGCCATCTAGTTTGATATTAGTGCCAGTAAAGTTGATGTGCAGACCTTTCTTTTTAAAGTCTATTAGATTTTTAGTTTCTAAATATGCTAGACTCAGATAAATAGCATCTTTTAGTTTATCACCGATATTGCCAGTTATAGAAAGAGAGTTTTCAGTTTTGTAAGCACTTTCTACTTGAAGTAAGGTTCCTCCATAAGGTGTTACTCCGATGATGTTAACCTCGCCTATTTCATTTTGCTTTAAGTAGGTTTGATTTAAGTGCGGTCCAAAAATTGTTTTTAAATTTACTGGAGTTTTAGGCTTGTTGATTATCTTAAATCTAATTATTTTATCTAGTTTTCTTTCAAGTTCTCTTACACCAAACTCTAAAGTGTAATATTTAATTACATCTAGAATCATATCTTCTTTGATGGTTACTTTTGTATGATATTTTTGATTAATATTAGGTATAAGATAGTTTAAAGCAATGTCTTTTTTCTCAAAGATGGTATAGCTTGGCAGATTAATAAGTTCAAGACGGTCTTTTAGAATTGGTGAAATAAGACTCGCATCATTGGCGGTTAAAATAAATAGACAGTTAGATAAATTGACCGGTTCTTCTACGTAGTTATCTATGAATTCTTTATTTTGTTTAGTATCTAAAATATCTAATAGTGTGCTTGCTGGATCGCCTTTATAGTCTTTTAATAGTTTATCTACTTCATCTAGTAAAATTACCGGATTATTTGAGCCGCATTTAATAAGTGAAGCAATTATTTTACCAGGTGCTGCACCTAGATATGTACGGCGGTGGCCAGTTAGCTCTGATGAGTCATTTAAACCTCCTAAGCTAATTTTAGCAAAGTCTCTTTTTAAGGATGCTGCAATACTTTTAGCGATGGTTGTTTTACCAATTCCAGGAGCACCAACTAAGCAGATAATGGGGTTTTCTAGACTAGGATTTAAAGCTTTTAGGCTGCCAAATTCACAAATTCTCTCTTTAATTTCTTCTAGCCCGTAGTGACTTTCATTTAGAACTTTTAAGATGGCTTTTGAGTCAGTTTCTTCTTCTTTTGAACGAGCAAATGGAATAGATAAAAGGGTTTCTATGTAGTTTCTAATCATTGATATTTCAGGACTATTTACGGGAGTGTATTCATATTTTTGAAGTTCAAATAAGAGTTTTGTTTTGATTTTACTAGGAGCATTTAGTTCTGATACTTTTCTTCTTAAATTAATGATTTCTTCTTCTTTACTACTAGATAAGCCTAGTTCAGCATTTAGTTTGGCAATTTTTTGTTTGATAATAAATTCTTTTTGCTCTTTAGCAAATTCTTCTTTAATCTCGTAATCTATTTTAGCACTTAATTTAAGCATTTCTAGTTCTACATTTAGTTCTTTAATTAAAGTTTTAGCTCTTGCGTTTGCATCAAATTCATTCATGTAGTAAATTCTTTTTTCTTTAGGAAATTTTAAAAATGATACTACTAGATCAGTTAAGTCATCTATAGATGCCGTACTTATTTTATTTAAGATACTATTATCCATTTCCGGATTAAGTTTAATATACGTGTTTAAAATTGCAATCAATTTCTTTTTTAGAGCTGCCGTTTCTATATCTTCAGCAACCTCAATATAAAGCATTTTAGCATTTGCTAAGAGGATACTTTTATCTTTTTGATAGTTTAAATATTTATTAACTTTAACACGGTTTAATCCTTTTAAGACGACACGATAATTATTATTTGGCAAGACTATTTTAGAGTTAATATAAGCAAGAATACCTACTTTAGGTAAGTCAGTGATAGTTGGAGATTCTTCTAAAGTGTTTTCAGGGAGAATAACTAATACTTTATTATTAAATTCAAGGGAACTTAAATCAATTATCTTTTTTGATAAGTTATTGTTTAACTCTATACGGACTTCTTGGGTTGGTAATAGGGTTAGTTTTTTTAATAAAAGTACGGGTATATTTTCCTTCATATTAACCTCCCAAACATTTGTGACTTATTATATATTTTTATATTTTGTTTGTAAACCTTTTAAGTAAATTATTTAAAAAAAACCACAGTTTTGTGGTTTTATGCTCTAGATGAATATTTGCCGTCTTTTGTAGTTACTAAGATTTTTTCGCCAACACCAATGAACATAGGAACTTTTACAGTATAACCTGTTTCAATAGTTGCGTCTTTCATAGCGTTATTAGTAGTGTTACCTTTAACAGCATCTGTTGTATCTATTACTTCATAGTCTACCTTTTCTGGTAGGGTTATTCCTAAAATTTCACCTTCGTACATAGAAACTTCTATTTCTAAGTTTTCTTTTAAGAAATTCACATCATTACCAAGGGTACTTGCAGGAATTTCTAATTGACTATAATCTTCATTATTCATAAAAATATAGTTTGTTCCATCATTATATAGATATTGCATGTGTAGTTTGTCTACATGAGCTTTTTCTAATTTTAAAGTGGTATTAAATGTTTGTTCAACGATAGAACCAGTTTTTAAATTTTTATATTTAATTCTAACAAAAGCTGGGCCTTTGCCTGGTTTTACATGTTGAAACTCAATTATCATACATAAATTACCATCTAAAATGACAGTCATACCATTTTTTATGTCATTTATATTTACGTTCATACTATTTTACTCCTCTTATTATTTTTTTTCTTTAAATACTTGGACTTTTCCGCAAGTTTTGCAGAACTTTTTGATTTCTAGTTTATCTGGAGTATTAGCTTTGTTTTTTTCTGTAGGGCGAATAAAAGAACCACATACAGAACATTTTAACTCAACAGGATTACGATTTTCGTTTTTCTTTGCCATAAATACTTTCCTCCTTTTTGCTCGTTAGTATTATAACATATTATTAAAGTTATTAGCAATAATAAATTTAATATAAATGCCAAACGTATCTAACTTTTTCTACTACATTATAGTCTTTACAATATACTTTGGTTTCAGCTGAAGTTGCATCAAAGTTATGGCAAACTTTTTCTTCAGGCATATTTTCTATTCTATAAAGGGTTATGCCTCCTAAAACTGCTAAAGCAATAAGTATAAAACATGGTATTATTGATCTTTCCATTACATCTATCCTCCATTAATACTATATCACTTATTTAAGGTATTTTTCAATCACTAATTTACTTGCCCTTTTCATTATTTTTTGATTTATGGGATAACGGTAATTACTTACATTGTTTTGATATCTTATATTTGGACTTACTAGGACTAATGATATTTTAGGATTTTCATAAGGAAGGTATGCAGCAAAAGTAACCCCAATGGTTTTGATTAACTTATTATTTTCAAGATATAAAAAGCTTTCACTAGTTCCAGTTTTGCCAGCTGATGGATAGTTATTCCAAATATAGCCGTAGCCAGTTCCAGTTTTAGTAACAGCATGAAAGCCTTTACGTATTTCTTCTAAGTCTTCTTGATTGATTGGTACAGTGTTTAAAAGTTTACTTTCTTTTTTGTACATTGGTGATCCATCAGTGTTTAGAGCTTCATTAAAGATATTTAAAGCGTATCTATTTCCTGTTGCGATAGTATTAATGTAGCTTACTAGAGATATTGGCGTATAAGCATCATACTGACCAATTGAGATGTTTAGTAGCTGATCATCAGTGATAGTCATTCCTTTATAGCCGGTTTCTTCATTTGATAAGTCTATTTCACTTTTGGTTCCAAGACCATAAAGTTTTAACATATTGCGGTAAGTGTCAAAGTGACTTTGGTTTGCATTTAATGACATATTGCGGTAGTAGTTTTTGCCTGTCAGTTTGATTGCTATAAGATACTGATAATAGTTACTACTCATTCTTAAGGCTTCTATGGGATCTAGCAAGCCAAGTGATTTCCAAGAACATTTATCTTTGGTGGTATTTAATTTAACGCAGCTATCAACTACTCTATTTTTGGGAAGCAAATCATATTTATAACCAACTGAGATAGTAGCACCTTTAACGACACTACCTACTACATAGGAATCTAATATGGCATTATAGTTATAGTTAATGAAATCCTGGTTTGCAGTAATTTTTTTGCCAACTAAGGAGATTATTCCACCAGTATTTGGGTCAGACACGATAAGATAAGATGTGTCATAATATTTGGTGTTGGGAGCATTTTTGGCTTTTAGCATTTCTTCTTCTAGAATAGTTTCAAGTTCTTTTTGAAGTTCTATATCTATATTTAAGACAATGTCATTACCTTTAATTGCTGGAGTTTTTTGTGTTAAAAAGTTATTTTCTACTTGATATGTAGCTTTAGTTCCTCTTAAGTAGTCATCATAAATAAGTTCTAGATTATTAATACCTACTCGGTCATTTAACTTATAACCCTTATCTAAATAATATTCTTTTAGCTCAGCAGGAAGGCCATTAGATGAAACACTACCAAAAATGTCTTTTAAAGTGTTTTCATAAGGATAATGTCTTTCCCAGGTTATTTCAGTATGAATGCCTTTAAGATTTTCTTTGGTAATGCTCGCATATTCTTCATCAGTTAGTTTCTTTTTGATAATTTTATTTTCGTAGCTGTAGCCGTTTTTCATTAAATAATATATTGTACAGACCTTTGAATCTATTTCTTTTAGATTTTCTTTTGTTATAAGAGATAGCTTGTATTCTTCATATTCTTTTTTTGATAGTTTTCTTTCGTTATATTTGGTTTTAATATCTTCAGGAATTTGATTATTGATTTTTTGTTCGTTAAAGGTTAGATAATATTTTTTTAAACTTGCATCTGTAACATTTTCTTTGATATCAATTAAAGTAGATAGTTTTTTGGCTATTTCATTAATTTCACTGTTAGTTAGAGATAACTCATTAAATACAAGACTTTTAATACCAATATTATCTACTAGAATGTGACCATTTCTATCTAGAATTCTACCTCTTGGAGCAGTTAAGCCTTCAATTACCGTTTCACTTTGATAGGCATGAGTTTTACCTTGCAAGGATATAACTCTAAATAAGACAATACTAAAAATAAGAATTAGGTATACAATATATTTTTTCATACCACTATTATGTGCATATTTTCACTTTTTAACATATAATATATTGGTGAATTTAATGAATAATATAATTAAAGCATATATTAGAAGTATGTCTATGGATGATGTTAGAAGCTTTGCAGATAGAAAAGGAATTGTTTTAACTGACGATGAGCTTGCTTATGCGTTTAGCTATATTAAAAATAATGGCGAAGAAATGATTGATAAGCCTAATTCTTTTGATTTAAGTGATCATAAAAGTGCATTTTCTAATGAAAACTACGAGAAGATTAATAAGTTATTAAAAGAGTATATAAGATATTTAAAATAGTTCTTTTAAGTTCGGATTAAAGGTTTGGTCTTTTAACATTTGAATTTCTTCTTTGTAAGGAGCTTTTTCATTAATGTATGGTGTTTCTAGGATTTTAGGAACATCTTTTAATTTTGGATTGTTTAAAACAGCTAATAAAGAGGAAAATCCGATATTGCCAAAGCCGATATTTTCATGACGATCTTTATGAGAACCAACTGGGTTTTTACTGTCGTTTAAGTGAACACAGTGAATTTTTTGAATGCCAATTATTTTATCAAAGGCTTCTAAATATTTATCAAAGTGAGAAATATCTACTCCTGAATCACTTAAGTGGCAAGTATCTAAGCAAACACCAATTTTATCATTTAGATTAATATTTTTAATGATTGTATTTAGTTCATCTAAATTGATACCAATTTCTGTGCCTTTACCAGCCATGGTTTCTAGAAGAATACAAATGTTATCCTCTGCTTTTAGAATGGCATTTAGAGCATCTATAATATTATTAATAGCAATGTGTCTTGGAATAGATACAGCTGAGCCTGGGTGCAGTACGATGTATTTTACGCCTAAAGTAAGACATCTTTCTATTTCTTTACGAAGAAACTGTTTACTAAATTCATATTTAGTTTCATCTAAGTTATTTGCTAAATTAATAATGTATGGAGCATGGCAAATTATACTAGATGGAGATATATTGTTTTCTTCCATTAGTTTTTTTGCTTCTTCTAAGTATTTTAAATTTATTTCTTTTCTAATAGTGTTATGAGGGGCTCCAGTATAGAACATAAATGCGTTTGCTCTATAACTGATTGTTTCTTTTACACTACCTAATATTTGTTCATTTGAAAATGAAACATGACTACCTAAGATCATTTTTTATCACCAGTTAAATTATATCTTAATCCAAATTTTATAGCAAGAAAAAAATCCTTTAACAGGATTTATTAAGACTGACCTTGGTTATCTTGAGCAGCTTGTGTTACATTACATGTACTTGCGCTCATAGGACATGTAGCAGAAACTCCGCCGTTTCCTTCACCAATTGATTCACCTAAATTAGCATAAGTACCATTTTTTACATGATAACTCTTATCGGTTAGTGTAACATAATATGAAGCTTCTCTTTTATTATCTAATTTAACAACTACGTATCCAGAATAGCTTCCACTATTTTTTAAGCCAATGTCTGCTAGTGGGTAACAATAACATAAAATATTGCCGCTTTCGTCCTTAATTTGATGTCCTGACGAAATTGTATCTAATAAGTCTTCTGATGAATAAGTACTTTGAGCATTGCCTAAAGCTTTTTCTGCATAGATTTTAAATGATCCTTTCTTAGCATTATTCATACTTTCTACTACTGCTGGGATAGCAATAATCATAATGATAGCAAGTACAACGATAACTGCAAGAAGTTCTACTAAGGTAAAACCTTTTTTATTTAGTCTCATAATAAGTTCCCTACTTTCTAAAATAATTATAATCAAAATAGAGATTAAAGTCAATTATTTTTTATTATTTAATTATCTTAAAAATAGTGTTTACGGTGTCTAGTGTATCTAGAAAAGAGTTAGTTTTATTAATCTTTTCACTACGTTTATTTTCTTTAAAAGCTTTAGTAAATTCTTTATAGTATTCAGGGTTTCTTGTTAGATATGTGTACCAGTATGAGTGATTAATTAGGTACTGATATTCTTTTGGGTCTTTTTTGATTTTTGATAGCATTCCATAGTTCATACTAATCTCCGAAGAATTTGTTTAATGGCCTTGGAGTTTTAGGAATGATTTTAGGTGCTTCGGTAACGGGTTTGTTTGTTAGTTCCTGAATTACATTGATAGCTTTTTGAGCATTATTAATATATTTTTGAACACTATCCATATTGATATTTTTTACGAGGCTAGTTAGTTCACTTAGACTTGATGCCCTGCTTTCATCTTCTTCATACTTGTTCCAAGCTGCTTCATCTTCACCATATAAGTCATATATTTCATATAGTTCTTGCCAAGAGGTTTCTTTGTTTTTGACTTTGTTTATGAGATTTGGTCTTGTTTTAACAAACTCTTTAAAATTTTCTTTTTTATCCATTTAAAAACCACCTATAATATTTTATTCTCATGGGTGGTTTTATAGACTAAAGTTTAAAGTCTTCTAAAAAATCATCAATTGTTAGTTCTTGAATCTTTTCTTCTTTTAGTGGTTCTTCTTTAATGTCTTCATCAGTTATTAATTTTAATTCTTTAACTTTGAAGACGTCATTTATTTGAGTTTTTAAGATGACTGAACCAGTAGATTCTTTATCCATTATTGGAATATCACTATTTTTAATATAGTAGATGTCTTCTTTTGATTTAATACCAATGATATCTTTGGTAGTTGTAACAAATGAATTAATTATTTCATAATTTGTTGATTTTACTTTCTTTATTAGAGTTGACCCTCTTTTTGCTCTTGATAGAACATTTAGGTCTTTAATTTTTAGTCTCTTAGCAGTTTTTTGATTAGTAAATAAGTCAATATACTCATCGTTATCATCATAAGTAATGCCACTTATTACTTCGTCATCTTTAAGGTTAATTCCTTTAACACCAGCTGATTTTGGGCCAGTAATTGGTACTTCGTTTGCACTATAATTTAGGTAGTAACCGGTTTTTGTAACGATTAAGATGTTTGGTTTAGTTACTAAAACATTTTTGACTAAGTCATCTTCTTTTAGTTTAATTGCGGTATAAGCTTTTGAGTATCTACTTACAATAAAGTCATTTAAGTTAGTTCTCTTAATCATACCGTTTTTAGTGAAAATTGTTATTTCAGGATTTTTAATGTTTTCATTTATTATGAAAGCATTTACTACTTTATCATCAGGATTAACTGTTACAAAGTTACTGATATGCTTTCCTTGATCTTTCCATTTACATGATGGTATTTCATGAATTGGTAAGTATAAGTAGTTTCCTAGAGATGTTAAAATACATAACTTATTTAGTGTTGTTGTTTGTTTATAACATATTACATAGTCTCCTGGCTTTAAGGCTGTTTCACCATCAGCTGAGTTATGAGATTTAATTGGTACACGTTTTAAGTATCCGTTATTTGTTAAGATAATTATTACGTCTTCTTTAGTTATTAAGTCTGTTTGGTCTATTTTAATTTCTTTTACGACTTCACTTATTTCTGTTTTTCTTGGAGTACCATATTCTTTTTTCATGCGACGTAAGTCATCTTTGATAACACTTTTTAGTTTGTTTTCATCATTTAAAATCGCGGTTAATTCTTCTATAATATGACGTAAGCTTTCTAGTTTTTCGTTTAGAACAGTGATATCAGTATTTGTTAGGCGATATAGTTGTAACATAACGATAGCGGTTGCTTGTTCTTCAGTAAAATCAAATGATTTAACTAGGTTGGCGATTGCGTCGGGTTTATTCTTACTACCTCTAATAACTTTAATTACTTCATCTAATATACTAATTGCTTTGACTAAACCTTCAGTAATATGCATTTCTTTTCTAGCAAATGCTAAGTCAAAGTTGGTTCTTTTTAGAATTACTTCTCTTTGATGATCAATGTAAGCATCAATTATAGGAATGATACCCAAAAGTCTTGGTCTTCTTTTATCAATACATACCATGTTATAGTTGTATGTTGTTTGAAGTTCAGTATTTTTTAGTAAATAATTTAGAACTAATTGTTTGTCAGCACCTTGCTTTAAATCTATAACAATACGAATATTTGAGTCTTTATCTGATTCGTCACGTACTTCGGCAATGCCGTCTAATTTTTTTTCAAAGCGAATGTCATCTATTTTTTTTACAAGTAAGGCTTTATTTACTTCAAAAGGTATTTCAGAGATAACGATTTGATCTTTGCCTTTATTCTTTTGAAATTCAGTTTTTGAAGTTACGATAAGTTTGCCTCTTCCGGTTTTAAAAGCACTTTTGATACCGTCTAAGCCTTCAATAATTCCACCAGTTGGAAAGTCAGGCCCTTTTAATATTTCAAATATTGAGTCTTCATGACAGTTTGGACTATCTATTCTTTTGATTACTGCATCGCATACTTCTATTAAGTTATGCGGAGGAATATTAGTTGCATAACCAGCTGAGATACCACTTGTTCCGTTTACTAGTAAGTTAGGAAACTTAGCTGGTAAAACTGTTGGTTCTAATAAAGTATCTGAATAATTTGGAGCCATCATAACAGTATCTTTATCAATATCTTTTAATAGTTCTTCACTGATTTTAGCAAGTCTACACTCAGTATAACGATAAGCTGCGGGACCATCGCCGTCAATAGAACCGTTATTGCCATCTACTTCTACTAGTATGTGGTTTTGTTTCCAACTTTGACTCATACGAATTAATGCATCATATACTGAAGAATCACCATGAGGATGATATTTACCTAAAACATTACCAACAGCGTTAGCACATTTTTTAAATTGTTTGTCATAAGTATTTTTATCTCTATACATAGCATAGATAATTCTTCTTTGTACTGGTTTAAGACCATCTCTTACATCAGGGATTGCACGGTCTTGAATTATATATTTAGAATAACGAGCAAAGCGTTCACCCATTATTTCTTCTAGACTATAGTCGTGAATTCTTTTTAATACTTCTTCCACTCTTATCACCTTTAAAATTATAACATAGATTTTTTTTATTTCCTAGAAATTTAAAGGAAAAATAAAAAAAAGCACTTGATGTGCTTAGATTATTTAGCATAAACGCTAACTTTTTTCTTACTTTTTCCTAGTCTTTCATATTTTACTACGCCATCAATTAAGGCAAATAAAGTATGATCTTTTCCCATACCAACATTTACGCCAGGATAAATTCTTGTTCCTCTTTGACGATAAATTATGTTTCCAGCTTTAGCCATTTGACCATCAGCTAATTTAGCGCCTAATCTACGACCTTCTGAGTCACGACCATTTTGAGTTGAACCTTGAGCTTTAACATGAGCAAAACGTTGAATATTAAGTTTTATAAATAACATAATTATTCCTCACTCTCAATCTTTATATTTTTAGGGTAGTCTTTTGATAAACTTATTAGTAATTCCTTTAGGTTATTAAATAATTTTATTACTAGTTCGTTATTATCTAATATTTCTACTACCATTTCTTTTCCATCGTCCTTATAAGAAATGCTTTCTTTAGAGATTGTCATCATATCATTTACACTAGTTGCTATTATAGATGAACAACTTGCACAAACAATATCTTTTCCATAATCAGCAAAGTTTGCATGACCTTTTAAAGTAATGGATTTTTCTTTTATTAATACTTTAATCATCTTAACCAACAATTTTCTTAACGATTAGTTTAGTATATGGTTGTCTATGACCTTTTTTAAGACGATATTTCTTTTTAGGTCTGTATTTGAAAACAACTACTTTTTTAGCACGACCATGTTTAACTACTTCACAAATAACTTTAGCACCAGATACAGTTGGAGTACCAACTTTCTCGCCTACTGAAAGTACTTCGTCAAACTCTACTTCTTTGCCAGCTTCTGTTTCTAATTTTTCTACAAAGATTTCGTCGCCTTCTGAAACATAATATTGTTTTCCACCAGTAACAAATATAGCTTTCATTAATTCTTTCCTCCCATCTTTTAGGACACGCCTTGAAGGTGTACATAAAGTAACTTTTTACCTTTTTAGAGCGGTTTATAAAATTAATTTACAAACATATTGATAATATCAAATATTTGTAGTTGTGTCAATTAGTTTAGGCTTTTTTAGGGTTTAAATCGTCTTTTTAAGACATTTTTTTCACTTTCATTATTAATAAAATTAAAATAATTCTTATAAAGAGACTTTAAATCTTTAACATACTTTATCTTATTTGGTCTGATATCGTATAAATATCTTTCTAAAAGAAAGTAATTATAGGTATAGTCTATATTAATTAAGTTTTTATATGTTTCATAGAACATAAACATAGTTACTAGGATTAAATTTAAAGTTATAGTGTTTTTGATAAAGAAAATAAAGATAAATATTAAACTGATAAAATATGTACATATAATAGTTTTGCGGTAAGGAAGCTTAGTTTCTAGGATGCTTTGCATGATTTTAGAGCCATCTAATGGGATAATTGGTAGTAAGTTAAATACTATTATAATAGTATTATAAGTTTTAAAAATATTATATGATATATCATTTACAATACCATTTAAGTATAAAATGTGAAAGATAGGTGCCAGGATTAACTGAAAAATTATCCCCGCTATGCTTATTAAAAATAGTTTATAGCTAGGAATATTATTTTTAATATTAGAGTTTATAAGACTACCAAACGGTAATATAAGAATGCTTTCTATTTGATAGTTAAATCTTTTAATTAGGAGAATGTGACCTAGGTCATGAATTAAGAGAATAATAAAAATTATTAAAAAGTAATTAAAATAACCACACAAAAGAACACTAAAAGTTATAATGTATGTTAATGGACTTATTTTAAATGTAGTCTTCATAGTTTAAAAAGTTTCCATCTTTACTAAATAATACGTATAGTTTATTGTCTTTAGGATTAGCAATTATATCACTAGTTTCTACGTAATCATAGAGTTTTACGTTAATATCAGTTACGTTAGAATACCAGTAGTCGATTCCATCCATCCCTTGAATTATAATTGTATCGCCATAGTCTTCTTTTTCACCGACAAATACAACGATACCGCTTTTATATGGGTAGATAGCACTATTTGTTTTTAGGGCCGCTCCATCTTTATAAGAATTTGCTTCACTATACTCTATAACGCCTTTAGAAACGTTTATTTGCTTAGCTTCGGGTAAAACTTTTCCAAAGTATTTATTATATAAATTAGTAAATTTACTATAATTTAGATTTTTATCATAGCAGTATTTTTTATAGATTAAGAGATTTTTATTACTGGAGTTTACAAAGATAGAAACTGCTAAAAATAGAATAATACTTAAAAGAATTCTTATTGTTAAAGATTTTAGATACTTTTTATTTTTCACCCTATCACCTAATCAATTATACGAACTTTTCATTATTTTAAGTACTAGATAATTTAATAATATATTGATTAGGAGATTATTTATAAGTATGGTTATAATACTTTGGTCAAATTTGTTATAGATACTATATAAAATGATACCAAATAAAAAGTAGTAGATGATGCTTAGCATTAAATTTATCCATAGGTTACTACTTAACTTAGCGCTTATTTTTTTATGTAAGAAGTATAGTAAAATAATTATAATAGTGATAAATGGAACTCCGTTTAGGATAATATCTAATATTAGAGTTAGATAGATTTTTTTGTCGTTTAGATTAAATATTTCTAAGACAATTATAGAGGTATAGGTATTTAGTAAATTTATCATTAAAGTATCTAGGATAATCATTTTTCAATTACTCCTACGTAGTCTAAGCTATCAGTACTTACTGGTTTTACAATAATAATGTTATCTAAGTCTTCGTATAAGATATTTACTACTTTGCCAATATAAGTCATGTGAACTGAATAGACTTTATCGTTTATTTTAATATCATTATAGTTACTTACCTCTTTAATTATTAGATTGTTTTGCTCGTTTTTCCCTGTTATTTTACCTTCAGAGTTACTAATTTTTACCATAATGCCAGTATCATCTAAGTATTTTACTTCGCAAGTGTTATACATACTTTTACTTACGATACCAATTAGACCATCTTTTGTTACGACTTCACTATTTATTTTGTATGTACCATTAACAATCATTTTATCAAACCCATAATTATTTTTATAAATATTAGTAATTGTGTATGATTCATTTAAGACGATGTTATTTTTAAAGTCTAGAAGCTTACTATATTCGTCTGTTAAGTCAGATACTTCTTTTTGTAAAATTTCTATTTCGGGATTTGTTTCCTTTTTTAGAAATAACTTTGAAAAATTATTAAAGATATTTAAAATTTGCATGCGAAATAGAACTACTAAAATAATAGTTAAGTATACTATATATTTACGCTTCATTTTTTAGCTCCTCTTCATAAAAACTGTAATACTCTTTGCCATTAGTAATTAGGTGATCTAGTAAAGAAATACCTAACATTTTGCCACTTTGAGCAAGCATTCTTGTAAGTGAGATGTCAGCTTCTGATGGAGTTAAGATGCCAGATGGGTGATTGTGCATGATGATAATAGCATCAGCATTTTCGCGAAGTGCATAATTATAGATTTCTTTAGGACTTGCTAGAGTTTCATTCTTAGTTCCTTCATACATTATTTGATAGCTTATTAATCTTTTTTTATTATCTAGTAAAATAACAAGTAGTTTTTCATTTGTTCCTAGGATTAGATGAGCAAAATATTTATTGATTATTTTGGCATTTGTTAAAACTATGCTTTCGTTATAGGTTTTATTAGATACTCTTTTACCTAGTTCAATTGCTGCTAGAATAGTTACGGCTTTTACTTTACCTACTCCATTTATTTTGGTTAGCTCGCCGACTGTCATATTATCTAAATCTTCTATATTTTTTAGTTTAGAGAGAATGTTACTACTTATAATTTTGACATTATTATCTTTACCTCCAGTTCTTAAAAGAATAGCTAGAAGTTCTTCGTTACTAATATTTTTGGCTCCATATTTAATTAGTCTTTCTCTTGGTTTTTCAATGTCTGGTAACTCTTTGATTTTCATATTTCTTTCTCCTTATAGGATGACATAATTATTTTATTTAAACTTACTAAAACTGTATCATTACCTTTACTAATACCACTTTCATAATCATTTAGAGCTTTGATAAGATTTTCATCTTCTATGGTAATTTCTTTTTTATAGAAGGCTATTTTTTGCGAGTTTAAGTAATTTTCCATTTTTGTTATACTTTTAGTATCAGTAAGCATACTGTAATAAACTCTGTAAGCATCATCATCTTCTATGATTACCGCAGGACTATATTTACTTTTGAATTCTTTAGCAGTTTCTATATCGTTAAAGACACCGAGCTGAAAGGCAGTTACATTTACTTTATCTTTTAAGATGTCATCAATGGTAAAATTTGCTTTACTAAAGATTATGAGGCCAAAAGCAGTACCGATTATTAAAGATAATAAGTATGGAATATATTTTTTCATTTAATCACCATATTTATATTACAATTTTAATGGTAAGAATCTTGTCTAATTATGTCCCTATATAATTATTATTGTAAGAAATATATCTATTTCCTTTTTATGAGCAAAAAAAAATCACATAACGTGATTTATTGCATAACTGCTTGGAATAACATAATACCAAACCAAAAGCCGACAACAATTGTGATACCACAGATTCCAATTGCAAGTAATGTTTTACTTTTTTTATTCATATCATTCACCTAGAATAATATTATCATATTTATTTTATTTTTTAAAGTCTAAATTTTCATTTATATATTTAATTGTATAGTCTAAGATTTGTTCTTTGTTTATATCTAGGCTTTCACTAGAATTTCTTAGTTTGAACTCTACTAGGTTATCTTTAATTTTTTTACCTATAGTTATTCTAATTGGAATACCAATAAGGTCTAAGTCGTTAAATTTAATGCCTGGTCTTTCATCACGGTCATCTAAAATAACATCTATATTATTTTTAGTAAATTCTTCGTATAAGTTATTTGCAAAAGTAACGCTTTCTTCGTCGTTAGTATTTAGTAGAGCAATAGCTACTTTAAATGGAGCAATATTAAGTGGCCAAATGATGCCTTTTTCATCGTTATTTTGTTCAATGTAAGAAGCTAAAATTCTTCCTGGGCCAATTCCATAAGAACCCATAACTACTGGATGGGATGTGTTATTTTCATCTAAATAAGTTAAACCTAATTTTTCTGAGTATTTTGTTCCTAGTTTGAAGGTGTTACCTATTTCAATGCCTTTTTTAAAGTAAAGTTTGCCACCACAGGCAGGACAAGTATCTCCTTCTTCTACATTTACGATATCAGCAGCTAAGTCATATTTAAAGTCTTCTACATTGACATTTATATAGTGGTACCCTTCTTGATTTGCACCTACTACGAAGTTAGTCATGCTTAGGACTTCTTCATCTATAATGATTTTAGCGCCTTCTAAATTTACTGGACCAGTAAAACCGGGAACTGCATTTGATTTACTAATTAATTCATCATCTGCAAAGTTAATTTCTTTACATTTTAATAGTTTAGTTACTTTTACTTCGTTTAAATTACGGTCCCCTCTAACAAAGAAAATAACTAACTCATTATCAATGTTCATAAGCAAGGCTTTGACAGTTTTCTTAATATCAATGTTTAAGAATTTAGTTACTTCTTCTATTGTTTGCATGTGAGGTGTTTCTACTAGTTCTTTTGCTAGTTTTTCTTCTTTAACACTTTTTTCAGGTACATGTTTTGACACTTCTATGTTTGATGAGTAAGAGCATGAATCACATAATACAACTGTATCTTCACCAATGTCAGTGATAGCTTGGAATTCTTCAGATAATGAACCACCCATAATTCCAGTGTCTGCTCTTACTATGGCGTAGTTTAAACCGATACGGTCAAAAATCTTTTTGTAAGCGTCAAACATTTTGTGATATGAAACATCTAGGCCTTCTTCGTCTTTATCAAAAGAATATGCGTCTTTCATTGTAAATTCTCTTACTCTAATTAAGCCATATCTTGGTCTTGGTTCATCACGATATTTTGCTGCTTGCTGATAGATTGTAAATGGTAAGTCTTTGTAACTTCTTACCATACTTTTAGCGGCGATAGCAAATAGTTCTTCATGAGTTGGACCTAGAACATAAGGCTTACTATATCTATCTTTTAAGTGAAACATAGAGTCTCCTAGGGCTTCTACTCTTCCACAAATTTCATAGTAGTCTTCAGGAATTAATGACGGCATTAAAAGTTCTTCTGCTCCAGCTTTGTCCATTTCTTCTTTGATTATATTTTTAATATTGTTAAATACACGAAGACCTAGAGGCATAAACATATAGATTCCTGAACCTACTTTTTTGATCATACCTGATCTTACTAGTAAATTACCGCTTGTACTATCTTCGTCTTTGGCATTTTCTCTTAATGTGTAGAAAAAACTATTTTTTAATTTCATTTTGATTCCTCCTATTAAAAAAAGAATGATACTAAAGGAGTGCTAGATAAGCACGGTACCATCCTTATTTTGTCTTAATTTTGATAACGGAATTATCCGAGAATGCTCTAGTTAAGAGTAGGATTTATTATCTTTATCTACCTATATTACAGCAGCATAGGCTCTCTTTAAGATTAGTTTTAATAAATATGGCTCTTTAGCAATTTCTATCGTTATTTTAATTGATTTTTCTTAATTAGTCAATAGTTTGTTATTTTAATAATTCGGCTAATTTTTCTTGTTCTTCTTTTAGTTTTTGTCTATCTAATTCAACAATATTACTTGGTGCTTTACTTACGTAGTTTTCGTTTGCAAGAAGCTTTTCTCTTCTAGAGATTGATGCTTTTAAGGATTCAATAGCGTCTTCTTTAGCTTTTTTCTCTTCTTCTGTTTCTTGTTTTTCAAAGTAGATTGTTGCTCTTGTATTTTTAGATATTACTTTGTAGGTTTTAATATCTAGTGGTTTATCTATAATATTGTCTGTTAGTTTTAATAAACGGGTAATTAAGTTGTTGTCATCTTCAGTTTCAAAGAGAATTTTAAAGTCCTTGGTGATATTATTTTCTGCTTTGATGTTTCTAAAGTTTTTAACGAACTCTATTTGATCGTCTACTATTTCAGTTTCTGTTTCGTAATTGTTTTTCTTGCTTACTTTAGGATACTCAGAAATCATGATTGATTCAGCGTCTTTAACCGGTAACATTTGATAAATTTCTTCAGTTACGTAAGGCATAAATGGGTGTAATACTTTTAAGATATTAGTTAGAATATAGCATAGAACTGATTTTGTAGTTTCTTCTTTAATAGTTAATTTAGCAATTTCTATATAGTAGTCACAGAAGTAGTTCCAAACGAAATTATAAATTAGGGCTCCAGCATTATTGAATGCATATTTGTCCATATTCTTTTTAATGTTTTCTAAAGTACTATTAAATTTTGTGATTATCCATTTATCTTCATTTTTTAAGTTTTCTAATTTTATTTCTTTTAAATCTTCAATATTTGTTAAGACGAAGCGAGATGCGTTCCAAACTTTATTTATAAAGTTCCAGATTGATTTTATTTTATCTTCATCAAAACGCATATCTGTGCCAGCTGCTACATCAGTTATTAAATAGTATCTTAGGGCATCAGCACCATATAGTTTGATCATATCAAATGGGTCAATACCATTTCCTAGAGATTTACTAAATTTTCTTCCTTGTTTATCACGAATTAGTCCATGGATTAGGCAGTGCTCAAAAGGTCTTACACCAAGAAGTTCTTCACCTTGGAATGTCATACGGTTTACCCAAAATGGAATGATGTCATAGCCAGTTACTAGAACGTTATTTGGATAATATCTTTTTAAATCAGGAGTTTCTTCTGGCCAGCCTAGGGTTGCAAATGGCCATAGGGCTGATGAGAACCAAGTATCTAATACATCGTCATCTTGACGCCATCCTTCTTCTTTTGGGGCTTCAAAACCAACGTAAACTTCATCGCCTTTATACCAAGCTGGAATGCGATGTCCCCACCAAAGCTGCCTAGAAATACACCAGTCGTATGTAATTTCCATCCAGTGGTTCATAGTTTTTTCGTATCTTGATGGAACAAAATGAACTTTAGTTTTACTATCTTTTTGATTTTCTAGAACTTTATCAGCTAGTGGTCTCATTTTTACAAACCACTGCTTTTTGATCATTGGTTCAACCATAACACCAGTACGCTCAGAGTGTCCTACTTCGTGAACAATTGGCTCGGTTTTAATAAGAATTCCTTGTTTTTCTAGTTCAGCAACTACACTTGTACGGCATTCTTCTCTAGTTAATCCTTCATACTTACCACAGTTTGAGTTCATTGTTGCGTCATCGTTCATGATAATTACTCTTGGTAAGTTATGCCTTAATCCAACTTCAAAGTCGTTAGGGTCAGATGCTGGAGTTATTTTTACGGCTCCACTACCTTTAGTCATGTCCGCATGTTCATCGGCAATGATTGGAATTAGTTTATTTACTAGAGGTAATACAACATTTTTACCAATATATTTTTGATATCTTTCGTCTTTTTCATTTACTGCTACGGCAGTATCACCAAAGATAGTTTCTGGTCTTGTGGTTGCTACAACAATGTATTCATCACTATCTTCTAATTGATATTTTAAGTGATAATAAGCACTTTTTACTTCTTCATATTTAACTTCTTCGTTAGATAAAGCGGTTTGAGCTGCTGGGTCCCAGTTAATTAGTTTTTCACCACGGTAGATTAAGCCTTTTTCATAGAATTTTACAAATACTTCTTTAACGGCTCTTTCAATAGTACTATCTAGAGTAAATCTTTCTTTAGTATAGTCTAGAGAAATTCCAAGTTTAGCCCACTGCTCTCTAATGATTTTAGCATGCTCTTCAGTCCATTTCCAGCATTCATCTAAGAAAGCTTCACGGCCAATTAGGTGTTTTTCTTTGCCTTGTTTTTTTAGTCTATCTACAACTTTTGCTTCAGTAGCAATAGCCGCATGGTCCATTCCTGGAAGCCATAAACAGTCATAGCCTTCCATTCTTTTATATCTAATGATAGCATCTTGAAGTGATACATCTAAAGCGTGTCCTAGGTGCAAAACTCCAGTAACATTTGGTGGTGGTAAAACTATACAAAATGGTTTTTTATTTAAATCACCACTTTTAAAATAGCCTTTTTCTAGCCAATATGAGTATTTATTTTGTTCAACTTCTTCATGATTATATTTTGTGTTTAACATATGTTAAGCCTCTTTTCTATATATTTTTTTATTTTATTAAAATAATCTTGATAAAAATCTTTATTATCTAAATTGTCATAGATTTTGTCTAAATATTTAAAGTCATAAATTAATTTTAGAGAATAATCATAATTAATATCATAGACAAATGCCAGTAAGTGTAAGACTCGGTCAGCATAAGAATGAATATCTTTATTTTTGATAGTAACTTCTTTATTAAATTGTTTTAATACTTTGGGATTGATGATATGTGATTTATCATCGTCGTATAGAAAGTGCTGTGATAGTGAATATAAAATATCTATTTTGTCGGCATCTCTAATAATTAAGCAGTATTTATTATTTTTTAGTTTATTAGGTAGTTCTCTTTTGTTATGATAATATATAGCATCGTATAAGTTTTGTTTATCACTTTCTAGTACGGAATATTCTTTATAGTAATCATTTTTATTTAGTAAATAAACTCCGTAGTAACCGTGGTCAAAGCCGTTATTGATAAACGAATGAATGGTAGTCCATTCGTAGAATCTTGCTATGTCGTGAAGTAAACCAATTTGAGTTGCTAGTTTAGTACTATGATAGTCTAAGCCGATGTTTTCTGCAATTCTTTTTGATAAGACTGCTACTCTTTTTGAGTGATAATACTTACGAATTATTGCTTCTTCTTTTACATCATAATTATTAAATACAAATTCTTCAAATTCCCTATACATTTTATTCTCCTTTAAAAAAATAGTTATAAATGTAAGGGCGTTGTTAACGCGGTACCACCTTACTTTTATAACTATAGTTACTCTCTAAATATTTAACGCATATTAACGATTTTTCTCCACTGCAACCTTCTTATTTTTTTATTATTAACTTTCACCAGACGTTAACTCTCTATAAATAAAATTAAATAATACTCCTCAGTTTCTCTGAAAACTAGATTTATTATATATTATTTTATTTAAAATTGCAAGATGGTGCTTGTCTCTTTTAATAAATATGATATAATTATTATAGAATAAAAGGTGGTGGAAAGATGACGGACTCTACTAATAATGAACAAACTTTTTTAGACGAGCAACAACTTTCTGCCCCTAATAACGATTTAGTTAGTTTTAATTATGAAGAAATTCCAATTACCGATATTGTTAACTCTATTATTTTAGATGGTATTAAAAGAAAAGCATCAGATATTCACTTTGATCCTTATGAAAAAGGGCTTAAAATCAGAATGAGAATTGATGGTTCTTTAATGGATTATAGTCATGTGCCTTTATATATTCAAAAGAATATGATTACAAGAATTAAGATTATTGCAGGAATGAATATTACTGAGTCTAGAGTTCCTCAGGATGGTGCGATTAAGAATAAACTTGAAAATGTTACAGTAGACTTACGTGTTTCTTCCCTACCTACTAATCTTGGCGAGAAGATAGTTATTCGTATTTTGGATTATTCAATGAGTAGTGCTGGTATTGAAGAGTTAGATTTTAATAAGGAAAATTATAATAAAGTTTTAAAGATGATAAGTGTTCCAAATGGAATTATCTTAGTTACTGGTGCTACTGGTACAGGTAAATCTACAACTGTTTATTCAATATTACAAAGATTAAATACTGAAGATAGAAATATAATTACCGTAGAAGACCCAATAGAAATGAATATTGAAGGAGTTAATCAAGTTCAAGTAATTTCGGAAATTGGTTTAACATTTGCAAACGTTTTAAGAAGTATTTTAAGACAAGACCCCGACATTATTATGATTGGTGAAATTCGTGATGATGAGACTGCAAGAATTGCCGTTAGAGCTTCTATTACTGGTCACTTAGTTTTATCTACAATCCATACAAATAACTCATTAAATACGATTGAGCGTTTAACAGATATGTCAGTAGAAAGATATTTGCTTGGAGCAGCGCTTACTGGAATTATTTCTCAAAAACTTGCTAGAAGACTTTGCAAACACTGCCGAACTAGTAGACAAACAACCGATTATGAGAAAAAAGTTTTTAAAGATGCTTTGAATATAGAAGTTAATGAAATTTATGAGCCAAAAGGATGTGAACATTGTCATCAAGGTTATGCTGGCAGAATTGCAATTCATGAAGTGCTTTTAATTAATCAAGCAATTAGAGATGCGATTGTTAGTAATGCTTCTAAACCGGAGCTTAGAAAGTTAGTTTATAAGTCAGGAACTATTACGATGTTACAAGACGGGCTTTCAAAGGTTGTTACTGGAGAAACTACATTTGAAGAAATACTTAAGTTAATTGATTTAGAAGATGATTTAGGTACTGATACTAATTTAGGTCTTCAAGAAACAATAAAGGATTCTTTAACAAATAATAAAGCTAGAGACTATGAGGTTTTAGACTTGTAGTCCTTTTTATTTGCATAAAAAAATTACGTAAATGTTTACGTAACTTATTTTAGTTTTGAATAATATTCTTTAAAAATATCTGAAAGTTCTTTTTGCTCTTCTTCAGTCATTGGATCAAAAGGATTGTTTTCTACTCTTTTTTGATAACTTTCTAATGATTCTTGCACGCCAATTACTTTACCATCTTTAACAAATACAACAGTTGGTAAATAAATTCTTTTAATTGTTTCATCATTTAAACCGTCATATGCTGGAAGATAATCTTTTAAGATATCTACTAATTTTAGATAGTTTTCATTACCCTGTTTTTCAGTTTTGATTTTGCCTTTTTTAGTTAAAGTAAGAGTGTTACGATCGTCCTTGATATTTAGATAGTAAATCTTATCTACTTTGCTTTCTAATGCAGAAGAAACAAGCACTGGTACAAGGTTACGACACCAAGGACATTCTGGAAAGCCAAAATAGATAATACCAGTTCCTTTTTCTAAAATTTCAAATATCTCATTATAATTTGAGTATAGCATTGGATTATAACTTTTGATGTCTAATGTTTGATATGTTTGATTATAACCTGTATCTTTACCATTTAGACTTTCATATTCTTCTTTAAATTTTAAAGAGTCATTTGTAATGGTGTATTCAGTTTTATCTTCACTATTGTTTTTATAGATTAAATATCCAATTACACCGATTACGACAATAATTACAACCCCAATTATTGCTTTAATTTTATTATTCATATTTACTCCTAGATTTTACTATTAAATTTATTTTATTTGATTCATTACTTCTTCGGCAAAGTTGTCACTTCTATGTTCCATACCTTCACCAACTTCGTATCTAACCATTTTTAAAACTTCGCCACCAGCGTTTTTAACGTAAGTTTTTACATCAATATCGCCATCTTTAATAAATGGTTCATCTAATAAACAAATTTCTTTGAAGAATTTCTTTAGACGTCCTTCAACCATTTTTTCAGCAATGTCAGCAGGTTTTCCTTCATTGATTGCTTGTTCAGTAAATACTTTTCTTTCTCTTTCAATTCTTTCAGCGTCAATATCTTCTTCTTTTAAGAATTCCGGTTTCATAGCAGCAGCTTGCATAGCTACGTCTTTTGCAACTTCACTATTAGCACCTTCTAAAACAGTTAATACAGCAATTTTGCCACCCATGTGCAAATATGTACCAAAGTTTTGACTATCAGTTTTAGTAACAACTTCAATTCTTCTTAAAGATAATTTTTCACCAATTTTTGAAGTCTTAGCAATAATTAATTCACTAACAGTTCCTTCACTAACTGGTAAATTTAATGCATCTTCTAATGTAGTTACATCAGAATTCAAAATAGCATTTCCGATTTCATCAATCATATCTGTAAATTCAGCATTTTTACTTACAAAGTCTGTTTCAGAATTTACTTCTAATATTACAGCTTTATTAGCATTTGTATAAATATTAGCAAGTCCCTCTGCTGCTATTCTACTTTCTTTTTTAGCAGCCTTTGCTATGCCTTTTTCTCTTAAGTAATCAATAGCTTTTTCTAAATCTCCATTAGTTTCAGTTAAAGCTTTTTTGCAGTCCATCATGCCTGCTCCAGTTTTACTTCTTAATTCAGCTACGCTTTTAGCATCTATCATAATTATTCCTCCTATTTATTATTTTAATGCTTGTAATAGTTCATCTTTTTTCATTGATGAATAACCTTTAATTCCTCTTTTTTTAGCAACTTGTTTTAATTCTGCTAGAGTCTTTAAAGTTAAATCTTCATCTTCAATGCTTTTTTCTTCTTTGATTGCTTCTTTAGTTTTTTCGTCTTCTAAGCTTTCAACAAATACTTCTTTTACAGTTTTTGCTGGTTTTTCGCTCTTTTTAGTTTTGTCTTCTTCAGTAACATAGTCAATTAATTCTAAGCCACGAGATTCACAAATAGCGTTTGTTAAAACTCCTAAAACAACTTTAACACTTCTTACAGCATCATCATTACCAGGAATTACAAAGTCAACATCATCTGGATCACAGTTTGTATCAACTAGACCAAATACTGGAATATTTAGTTTTCTTGCTTCACGAATTGCATTGATTTCCTTTTTAGGATCTACAATAATTAAAGCATCTGGTAATTTTTCCATATTACGAATGCCACATAATACTTTATTTAATTTTTCGTATTCTTTTCTTAATCCGATAACTTCTTTCTTAGGTAATACTTCAAAAAGTCCATCGTTTTCCATTTTTTCAATTTCTTCTAAACGTTTAATTCTCTTACGAATTGTACGGAAGTTTGTTAATGTTCCACCTAACCATCTTTCAATTACGTAGAATGAATTACTTCTTTCTGCTTCTTCTTTAGCAGCTTCGTTAGCTTGTTTTTTAGTACCAACAAATAAGAAATTACCTCCGTTATCTGCAATTTTTTTAATTTCTGCATAAGCACTTTCAATACATGCAGCAGTTTTTTCAAGATCAATAATATAAATATCATCTCTTGATGTAAAGATGTATTCCTTCATTTTAGGATTCCATCTTTTTGTTTGATGTCCGAAATGAACACCTGCTTCTAATAAATAACTCATAGAAACAACAGCCATTATAATCACTTTCCTTTCGTTAATTACCCATAAGTATCTTCTTAAATCACCAACCACTGGCCACTAGGTAATTTAATCCACTTATGTACATATTGGTTTTTTAAAACCAAGAATATATTATCAAAAAATATGATTTAGTGCAAGGGTTTATGCATATTTAAGCAATTATATTGTTGTTTTCATCAAAGGGAACTTCAAGACATTTACGGCTTGCTAGATAATCGCACATGTGAACAAAACTCTGATATTTATTTTTAGGAGTTTCTAAAACTACATTACCGTTAAAATCAGTGTTGTATGGTCCCATGTGGGTTTTAATTACGTCACTAATGAATTTGGCATCTACTAAGTTTAATTTAAAGGTTTGATAGTTATCTAAAATAAAATTAGCCATTAAAATTGGATGGTCTACCCTAGTATATTTTTCTTCAGTTAAGCCTCGTTTTAAGCCATCATGAACAAGTAAGCTAAGTAATAACATATCTTTTTCTCTTGGAGAGTATTTACTACCTATTAAGGGATTGTTTAGTAGTTCTAAACCTATTTTGGTAGCGGCTTTGCTGTGTCTTAAAAGACCTCCATCACCAATGGCATATTTTGGATGATACTTACCAGTGCTTGATGCCGCTTCATGAAAGAAATAATCTGGTAACTTGTCTACAATTAACTTTAGGCTTTCTTTTAAATTGGCATTTTTAATATAATTTATTTCTACACTAAATATTTCTACTTTATTCATTTAAATTCCTTCTTTATATTATGCTAGTTCTAATTCTTTATCAGGCGATTTTGTAACACTTTTAATTGCGTTATAATCTTTAAGATCTATAAGCGTTTCTGGTGTTAATTTATTAAATGCTCTACTTTTTTCTCTTAAAATATCTCTTACTTCTTCTTTAGTTTTATTAACTGCTATTATTTTAAATCCATATTTAAATACTAAGGTTGATAAAGATATTGACTGAGTACTTCTAACTGTATGGCCATCTTTAAACCAAGCTATTTTCTCTTCTAAGAATTCACCGATAGCTTTATTTTGACCAAAGCAAATAAATAATAAATTACTAGCATCTTGCCATACTGCTAATGCTAAAAATACTTTTTCATCTTTAAATGCATCTGCTTTTTCAAATGTTGTATCATTGAAAGTTGCTTGCCACGATTTAGCCATAAAGCTTGCTGATTTTACTTCTAAATAATAGTCTTCACCATTTGAAGATAATTTACAATCAAACCCGTGTTTTTCTACATTTACTTCATTAAAACCTAAAGTATAGCCAGCAATAGAGTCTCTTAACTCATTAATAAATGTATCTGTATCATCTTTTTGATATTTGCGCTGAACAGCTTCTACTTGTTTTAATACTTCGTGGCCTTCAAACATAAAATTTTTATTTATAGGGTTAAATGTTCCTTTTGAAAATAGTGATAAATCTTTATTATCCATGTTACTTCACTCCTTATTTCATATCGCATTTAATAAAATCTATTTCTTTTTTATTCCTTTTTAAATATTTTTTTAATCTAAATAATAGAATTTCATCTACTGATGGTGGTATATTAAATTCTTCACAAATTTTGTATACTTTACTTTTGGGATTAACCTTTTCATCTAACTGAATTAATACGTATTTAAGTTTTTTGTTGTCTTCAGCGTTAACTTCGTAGATAGCTTGGGCAAGAGAACCTGAGCCAGCAAAGTAATCTAAAACTATATCATCTTTCTTAGTGGATATTCTAATTAAAAACTTTAACATGTCAACTGGCTTTGGGGTGTCAAAAATATTGCTAATTCCTAATTTTTTTAAGTCGTTGGTCCCTTGTCTAGAATAAAATTTTAGCATAGAAGGAACATTATCTTCTGATTCAGTCAAATAGTGTTTACTATATGGTCTGCCATCTTTAAAACATAGTCGGTTTTGTTTTGCTAAATCTATAAATTTTTTATCGCTGGACCATCCTCTAGTTGGTAATGGTTCTAATTCTAGATCAATTTCAGGAATAGAAACTTTTCTTGGTTTTCCGGGAGTAGATAAGTCTACCGGGAAATAAATATTGCCTTTTTCATCCACATTAGAATAGTTTTTTAACCAAGTTATGTTGTAATTATAACAATAATTCTTAATTATGTCTTTTAATTTTTTGTTAGCAGCTTCTAGGCCTTCTTTATTTAAAATTTTTTTAATTTCACGATGAAGATTATCTATCATTTTCTTTTGTTCAGGAATTTCTAAACGGTTAATTACAAATTTGTGAAGCTTTTTTTTATTTTTAGCAAAACATAAGATATATTCATGAACTGTGTTAATATGTTTGGCATTACTACGCTGAGATTGCTGGGTTATAAATGTTCCAACAAAATTTTCTTTACCAAATACATTATCACAGATTATTTTTAAGTTAGCATACTCATTATCATCAATACTAATAAATATTACGCCATCATTTTTTAAGAATTTACTTGATGCACTGATTCTTTTTTTGATGTAATCTTTCCAATCCTTACTAGATATTTTATCATTATAACTTTTACTTTCATTGGTATTATATGGAGGGTCTATGTAAATCATTTTGATTTTGCCAATATATTTTTTGAAGCTTTGGCTATTCATGATTTTTAAATTGTCTCCTATATATATTTCGTTTGTCATAATATACCTCTTTTGTTATTTTATCATTTGTCTTTGTTTTGGTAAAGAAAAAACACCGAAGTGTTTCTTATTTTGATAGAAGCTTAACTATATTATTTAAGTTCTTTTTAAATATAATTGTGTTTATGATATTAGATATTGCATATAGCACTAGTGTAATACCAAAGTAAATAGTAATAGCCATAGCTCCTAAATGAGGATAAAAGACAATAAATAAACCACATAATATTGATATTATAGAGCAAATTAGTGGATAGATTCCTTCTTTATAACCTGATTCTATTAGTAAAATGCAAATTCTAAAGTCAAGGAAAGATTTAGTTATCATCACAATGCCAGTAACTATTGGAAATAGACTTTTTACAATATCAGGATTAAGTAACATAACTATACCAAGTAAGATTTCTAGAATCCCGAGAGTAATGAAGCCACTAAAGACTATGCTTGTTTCTCTTTCAAATAGAAAATATAAGCCGCCAATGATTAGAACTACTGCTAAAAAGCAAGTTACCATTTCAAATGATGTTTCTGGTTTAAGGATAAATATAATTCCAATTATTAGCATTACTATAGATAATCCAATAGTTTCATATAATAATTTATTTAGTTTTTTTAGCATTTTAATGCTCCTTTCTATTTATAATTTTATATTATATTAATTAGAAAGTAAACTACGTTTTTTTAGTTTTTGTTTAGATACTCTTACCGTTTACATATAATTTATAGCCATTTAAATCTATGTTACTGTTAGTTGTATCTTCGTTATCTAATGATGTTATGTATGTGTCCTTTGTAAGTTTAATTTTAGATGTTTTATCAAGTTTTAATATTACGTTTTCAGCAGTGTTTTCATTATTGATTGCTCCTTCAATTACAGAGTTTTTTGTAGCATTAATAGTTATAGAACTTATACTATCTAAGACTGTGTCGCCTGACACTGTCTGATTTTTTAAATTTAGGGTTATGTCTGCACCATTACTGCCACTTGTACCCCATGAGCTTCCTTCTGCTCTTAGAAAACATCCTGTTTTATCATTATTTTTAAAAGTAGTATTTTCTAGGGTAATTGAAGCTTTAGTGTTTGTTAAATAAAAGGTATCACCTTTATTAGTCGTTATTTTGCTATCAGTACTTGAAAAGTTAGATTCACCAGTAGATGCATCACCACTCATTGACTGATAAATAAAAATATTTTTATAGGTTTTAGATAAACCATTTAACTGATTATTTGTGTCACTTAGTTCAACGTTATTTAATGTAACACTATTTTTTCCTTCTATTACTACGCCTTCACTAGCAGTAGATATTAGTTTAGCATCAGAAACTGTAATACTCGCTGTACTATAGATACTTGGTGAGCCTTTTCCCGTAGTTTTATATGTACCACCCTTAATTATAAGTGTACCACCACCTCTATCGCTTCTAATTGCTGCTGATGAAGTTCCTGCTGTATTTACTGTTAAATTATTTCCGTAAAGTGTACCGCCACCTGTAACCATGACACCTCCTGAATTATCTTTGGATGTGGTGATTTTAGAATTATTTATGGTGATACTTGTGCCATCGGTTTGACTATTATTAGTTGTGACACTTCCACCATAGCTAAAAACTCCGTTTGCACCAGTGGCATCGGTTTTAATTTCTGAGTTATTTATTAGAACATTTGCGCCATCTTTGGCAAGGACTGCTGAATTATTACCATAAAAACTGGTATTATCTCCACCGTCGGAATCACCGGTTTTAGTAACAGTAATAGACTCAGCACTAACACTAACATCGCCACTAATTAGCATGGCATTTTCATCACTTTGTGAGCTTGTAAATGTTTCATTAGTAAAATCTTTATTTTCAGTTATTTCATTTTTTGAGGAATAAGTTATATTTGTATTTGTGCTAGGCATACCTTGGTTATTACTTTTGCTACTAAATTGTGCGTTTAAGAATGTTATAAAGATAGTTAGGATGATACTAGAAAGAACATAGATAATTATTTTATCGCTATTTATAAATGTGTTTGCTATACTTGCTTTATTAAATTTAGATAAAATTAAATAAAATACTGTAAGGGATAATCCTAAAGCACATACTCTAGTAACTAGATAATATCTCCAAGATATTTGGTTATTGTTTTCCTGCATATCGTTCATGTCTTCTCCGGGAGTCGGAGCGTTGTTATCTTCCCCGTCAGGTTTTGCTGGAGGAGTATTTACTCCATTGCCATTTTCATTTTGTCCGCTTTCGTTTTCATTCGGTTTATCTGGAATTTCGCCACCTGTTTGATTATCGTTTGGGGTTTCTACATTTGGCATATTCCCATTCATTGCTCCTTGATTATTAGTCTCTTTTGATGATAGAGTCATATAAACAATACCACTTGTAAATAGAACTATTAAAATAATAGAAATTAAATTTTTAAGCCATCTTTGCATTTTTTTCTCCTTTCTGATTACAATATTAGTTTTTAAAAATGAAAAATAAGTGAAAATTATTTAAATTTTATGTGAAATTATCTACTTATATTATTAGTAAAACCCCTTACATTATGTAAGAGGCTTTAAATGTTTTTTTTAAATTTTTAATGATCTTCGTGATATTATCAATTATTCCATTATATCCATAACAGATTATTTTATTATTTTTAACTATTACAGCACCTACTCCCTAATTTACAAGAAGAATATTTATGGGCAATATCGTGTGCAATATTCATCGCAGATTCATCACTACCGTCATATAATACATTTAACTCACTTAATTCTTTAATTACTATTTTCTCCTTAGTATCACAATAAATCTATTGCTTAAATTTTTATTGTAAGCGCTAAAATCAAAGTCGCCAAACACATCAACTACTTCGTAATATTCACTTACTAGATTTTTAATTTCATCAAGAGTATAAAATCTGACGAATTCATCATCAAAATAAAATTGTTTGTTTTCATTATCTTTTATAAAATATAAATATTGAGAATTTTGGATATTGTTAATAATGTATTTGTTTACAATTAATTCTATCTCAATGCCATTATTGATATTATTTCTTTTGTATACTCTTCTATTATTTAATCTAGGAATATTTTTTGAATCCAATACCATTATAGCACCCTCATGTTGATGATTATAATTAGATTTGATAAAGCTAACAAAATCTTTGTCTTGAGAAAGATAATTATATGTAGTCCACATACATATTGACATATCATATTTTCTTTCTGGTAAAGAGATGTTTCTAACATCCATAACATGATAGTTTGCGTTTTTATGACTATGAATTTTTTTGGCATTAGTTATTTGTTCTTCTGAAATATCAATTCCTGTCACTTGATATCCGGCATTTGCTAGCAAATAATCATGACGACCTACTCCACAACAGCAGTCAAGTATTTTCCCGTTTTCTGGTAAGCCATATTTTTTATATATTTCTGATAAAAAATTTGTTTCTAAAGATGTATCGTTAGCAATTGCATACATGTAATACTTTGATAAATCGTTATATAATAATTTATTTTTTGCGTGTTCAGTAAAACTTATATTCCTAAATTTAGATAAATCTCCTTGTAAATTTATAGGTAAATATATAATATTGCCATTTTGAATAATTGTATCCTGTTCATGATTAAAATATAGAATCCAATCATATTTTGAAGAAATAGAATTTAGATATTCGTCTTTAGAATTATATTTACTGATGTCATCTTTAGAAATTATAGTATCAAATATATCCATAATACCAAATTTTTGCATATCGCTTAGTAATCTGCTTTTCTTTGACAATGATAGTACATTTATTTTATAAAAACTGCTTAATTTTTTAGCAAAATCTATATTCTCATTAATTGGATTTAGATAATTTCTATATAATTCTTCTGCCTCTTCATAATCAAGATTGTATTTTTTACATATTATTTTTTTTGACAATCCGCTATTATAATCTTTTTCTACTTCTTCTTTTGATTCTGTTAATTGTTTTAATGCTTTTATCCATGCACTTTTTGCGTCGACAAATATGTCATGAAAATCAAAAAATATTTTTAAGTTCATTTTTCACCCTCCATTATTTTTTCTGAGTAAGTATTTTCTCTAATTTTAGCTTTAACATTAAGATTTAATATATGTTTGATATATGATTTTTGTTCATCATTTAATAGACCATCAATTAATAAAGTTCCTTCTTTTAACTCCCAATTGGAGTTTATCCCAATTTTACTTAGTCTAGATTCTAAATCTACTGGTTCCTTGCAAGTAATATTATGACATAATTCATAGTTTTTACATAATTTTGAGCAACTATTCTTAGAGTAATGCAAATTGTAATCTGGAAACTTAAAAATATAACTCAAGGCACAAGATGTGTGATCAAATATTTGGTAGTTCTTATTTTCAAGTTTTAATTGTTCAAATATTGCATCTGTGGTGGTGCTTTTTTGTTTGTGTGAATCTCCAATTTTACCAGTATATGTATAATCTCTTTCTTCTAATCTATCTTTTATAAAATCGTTTACTCTAATGCCTTGGAAAATTGTTGCTACACAATATTTTTTCGCGTAATCAATTATTTTTCTAATTGTGCATTCATCATCGTTTACTCCTGGGATAATTGGTCTAAATTGGTGTAATAAATACACATGTTTGCATTTTGAAATATGTTTCATTGTTTTTTCTTGAATATTTTTATTAATTGGTTGTATTTTTAGCGGAATACCATTATAAGTTACAATAATGACAATTCTAATATTGCTATACTCATCTAATTTTTTTGCATCTTCTTCTGTTAATAATCCTTTAGTAGTTATAGTAACAATATTTTTAAGATTTAGTTCTTCCATTATATCTAACAGTTTAAATGTACTATTTTTAACTTCTTGTGATATAAATGGATCTGTTCTATTGTTTAAAGAAATAATTGTTTTATCTTTTACAAAATATTTATCTTTGATCATATTATCTACCAAAGTTTCTTCTTCTATAACTTTTATCGGCCTCATTGGTACAATTTTGATTGGAGCCAAAAAACAATATCCACAGTTTATTGTACATCCTATATATGAATTAATTGAGTAATATGATTTTAAATATTCTCTTGTTAACTTTTTTAAATCAATTTCTTCTTTCATTTATTTTCCTCCTAATCTGTCAAACGATAAAATATCATAATCTTTAATCTTTAAATTATTATATAAACTTAAAATTCTAACAATGCTAATGCCTAAATTATAGCATTGTGGAGCGCCAGAATCAATTAAGTCTTCAAGAGTTTGCAATTCTCCGTAATTATCTTTTTTCCCCTGCAAATTTATTTTTTTTATATATTCATCATGATTGCATATTTCACTCACTCCATGAATTATTGTTACCCTGTTGTATTTTACTTTAAATTCATCAGCTTTGTTATTTTCAAGCGTACCACAATAACTATTTGTTGAGTTAGAATAATTACTAATTATATAAAAAGTTCCATCTTTTGGAATAATTTTATTATAAACGCCCTCATCAACAAAACTACATTTTATCTTACTATCTGTTATAATTTTTAGGATTCTTAAGGCTAACTTTATAGCACTATTTTTATCTAAATAATTACTGAAGATAGAAAGCATTTCAAACTCAGGTTTATATTTGCTGGTAAGATATTCATTCCTGTAGCAGTTTCCTATACAATATATTTTATTAAAACCACAGCAAGAATACATTCTTAAAAATACATCCATAGTTTTTCTAAGATATAATTTGACATTCTTTTTTGAATATAAAGTACTAAACGATTCAGATTTTGATGATATTTCCCCATCAGTTAAAATTGGTAAAGCAACCTCTAAGTAACCTAATTTATGGAGATATTTTCTTATCTCATATTTAATATCACTATATTTTATTATGTTTGTCTTATTAATCGTTAATTTATAATTTTTTTGATTTTTACTAATTATTTTTAAATTTTTAAGTAAATAAGAATTATATATTGGTTTATATTTACCATTGTTATTTTTGTCTTTTGTAACTGAGCAAGATACTATATCACCGATATTTAAATTAGTTATAAAATAATCAATGTTATCCTTTATAACGACCTGGGTTATTTTATAATTTTCAATTAGTAAGAATAGTACATTTGTCTTTGATTTTATATTTGTGATTTTTCCACATATTTTCATTTTTTACTCCAATTCATTTATTTTTTTAAAAATCTTTTATTATATTTTTTCCGGATGTTTCTTGTGCAAATAATTCAAGAATATAGTTAGTTAAATTTAATAGACAGTTAAAGTCATGTGCAAATTTATTAATTAATTGTTTTAAAACATCATACGCGTAATCAAATTCAATTTTAGTAATTTCTTTTTTTTGAAGAGCATCAAATAGTTCATCTTCATCAAGTACTGTAAAATCTCTCGCTGGTGTAATAACCAAATCTAAATATAAGTCGTCTTGATACGGTATAGAACAGTTACCATCAGCAAATTTTGAGACATCAAAATACCACTGTATAATATTAAGCTTATTATCAAACATGATAGTTAATAGGTAAGATTTTTCATTAGGATAAAATTCAAACCAAACGTAGTCTTTATTTTTTATACATAGTTTTGATTTTTCGCTTTCAACAAAAGAAGGAATTATGTTCGAACCAAATTTTATATAATAAACTGTTCCTTTGATATTTTTATAATTAAGACTTTTTTTTAAAAAATTTGCTTCTTTTATCTTTGAAAATTTTCTTTTCATGTTTGGAACTCCAATTTCTAATTAAATTTTTTGTTTTTGACTTTTTTATATATTGTATTATAAAGTTAAATAAAAATACAACCTTCATTTAGAAAAAATTTGGGTTGTCTATATTTTTTCTTTAATTATTTTAAAATTGTATTAAGTTAAATATTGTATTTTTTATTTTTAATGCATTCTTCTACTTTATTAACAAAGTCTTCAATGCTTAGATTTTTAGTTTCAGTTTTGCCGTATTCACGATAGCTTACTGTTTGGGTATTAACTTCATTATCACCAATAATTAGTGTTAGTGGAATTTTCTTAGTTTGACTTTCACGCATTTTGTATCCTAATTTTTCGCTTCTGTCGTCTAGTTTTGCTCTAATATTATTGTTAGTTAATTCTTCTAATATTTTGTTACTATATTCTAAATGATATTCATTATTAACTGGAATAATATTAACTTGTACAGGAGACAACCAAAGTGGGAATGCTCCAGCATAATGCTCAATTAAAATTCCTATAAATCTTTCTATTGAACCATAAATTACGCGATGAAGCATTACAGGTCTTTTTTTGCTTCCGTCTGAATCAATGTATGTTAGATCAAATCTTTCAGGTAAATTCATGTCCAATTGAATGGTTCCACATTGCCATACTCTTCCTAGAGAATCTTTAATATGAAAATCAAGTTTAGGGCCATAAAAAGCTCCATCTCCAGGATTTATTTTACAACTGTGTCCTGCTTTGTGACAAGCGTCTTCTAAAGCCTTTTCTGATTTATTCCATACGTCGATACTTCCAATAAATTTTTCCTCTGGCCTTGTAGACAATTCGATATCATATGTCAAATTAAAAATTGAATACATTCTATCAATAAAACTGATTAATCTAATTACTTCTTCTTCAATTTGATCTTCTCTCATAAATATGTGAGCGTCATCTTGAGTAAATGTTCTTACTCTGAAAAGTCCATTTAGGGCACCGCTTGCTTCATGTCTATGAACTTGTCCAAGTTCGCCTATTCTTAGTGGTAAATCTTTGTATGAGTGTAATGAGTTTTTATAAACTAGCATTCCACCTGGGCAATTCATTGGTTTAATAGCAAATATCTTTTCATCTATTTCACTTGTATACATATTCTCCCTATAGTTAAACCAATGGCCGGATAGTTCCCATAGTTCTTTATTTAGCATTATTGGAGTTTTAATAAATTCATAACCTTCTTTAGTGTGTTCTTCATACCAAAAGTTTTCAAGATTATTTCTTAATATCATTCCATTATTTAGGAAAAATGGAAATCCTGGGCCATATTCACTCATCATAAATAAATCTAATTCTTTTCCTAGTTTTTTATGATCTCTTTTTTTGGCTTCTTCTAAGAAATTTAAATGTTCGTCTAAAGCTTCTTGAGTATCAAAGCATACACCATAAATTCTTTGAAGCATTTTGTTTTTAGCGTCGCCTTTCCAGTATGCCCCACTAACTTTTAATAGTTTAAAGTATTTTAATTCTTTAGTTGTTTCAACGTGTGGTCCACGACAAAGATCAGTAAAGTCTCCTTGAGTATACATTGAGATGATTGTATTGTTTTCATCCATACGACTAATTAAATCAATTTTATAAGGATCATCTTTAAATTTTTCTAAAGCTTCTTCCTTAGTGATTTCTTCACGAACAATTCTTTTACCATCTTTGCTAACTTTTTTCATTTCTTTTTCAATTTTAGGTAAATCTTCATTTGTTAGTGTAACATCTCCTAGGTCAATATCATAATAGAAACCATCATCTATTACTGGACCTACCCAAAATTTAGCATTTGGATATAAATGTTTTACTGATTGCGCTAAAAGGTGTGCACAACTATGGTTTAATATGCTTAATTTTGCATCTTCTTTAATGTTTATCATATTCTTTTCCTCCTTAAAATAAAAACTCCTTGCATTACGCAAGGAGTGCTAAAACACGGTACCATCCCTATTTTTACTTAATTATGATAACGGCTTATGCCGGGGTTCTTTTTCAAGACCAGTTCATAGGTAGTAAAAATATTTGTTCTTAAGTTATCTTTCACCGTCATAACCTCGCTTAAATAAGAATTAAAATACTTCCATGTCCTAATCAAAACATTTAAAACAATAGTATTTTATCAAAAGTTAATAGATTTTTCAAGTACCATTCTATAGTTTTTAATTATTTTTTTCTTCTATAATGCTGGTATCTATGATATAACTATCTGTATTGTTTTTATCCATATAAACAGGAAATTCAGTGATATTTTTTTCACTAATAATATTTTCAGGGTTTTCCCATAAATTTTTGCTTTTTAATAAATATTCTTTAGTGTTATTAGGATCTATCCATCTACAATAAATATTATATGGGTGCTTGCCGTTTACACTGTAGTGAGCATTTATTTTTGTTTCAATATAATCTGCAGTTATTAAATTACCATTTGCTTTTAAATAATTAATTTGTTTTTGTTTTTTTGATTTTATAACTATCCCACTACCACCAATGCCAGCAAATACAGCACCTAAACCAAGGAAAATATAAGCTAGACTAGATTCTGCTTTAGCATGGATTTTTTGGGGATTATTTTGATCATAGTAGATTTTCAACTGCTTGCCTTCATAAAAGGTTGATGAGTAGTAGCTTAAAGCTGTTTCGTATTCTTGACCATCTACAATGTATGATACTCTTACATCTGGCATATCTTCTTTACGCGATGATTCATCATATTTATAGTTGATACTTGAAATTACCCCAGTGGTTTCTACTTTATTTTTAATTGTAAATGGCATTATAAGAACTCCAAGACCAATAATAAGGAATACTACTCCAATAAAAGTAAATAATTTCCACAAGAATTTTTCGGTTTTTTCCTCTTTCACATTTTACCTCTTTTCTATCTTTTTTAATTATATCATTAATATTACATAGTATGAAAGCCTTTTTTTAATTCGTTTATGATATTATCTTTTAAAACAAAGTTTATAGCAATTAATAAAATTAAAGCAATGCTACCCATTACGGCTAAGCCCCAGTTGTCTTCTTGATGATAAAATGATAAACCAATAATAGAACTAAAGATAGAAAGTAAGATTAAAAATAAAAATGGAAATATATTTTGTTTTTGTCTTTCTAAATCTGTAAAAAATAGAATTGCAGTAACGATAAGACCACTAAAAATTAAGATGGATACAGCTTCTATAGCCCATCCCGGCACTAAAAAAATGTCTATGATAGTTAATAGTAAGCCTGTTAGAGTTATTAGCTTAACAAACTGACTAATTCTATTGTATTCAACTAAGTCTCTTGAAATAACTAAGTCCCATAGCATATAAATTGCCATTATGACAACTAGGCTCCAAGCTTTACCACCAGTTACAATATTTAGTATAGGACAAATAATTACAGCAGATAGTAATGGCCACTTAATAAAATTAATTAGTTTTTGATGTTTAACTTTTTCAGGGGCTACTTCAGGGTAGGTTATTTTAATTTTCATAAAGAGCACTCCCTTCTACTACTACGTCTATTTTTTCTTGTTTTAATAATTCATATATCTTTTCTTCAAAGGTTGGATCAGCAGTCATTTTGCTAATTGAAAAAGTAGTAATATTATTGACGGTTACTACGGAGCAGCCTGCACGATTGGTGATAGCAGTACCCAGGATGAAGTCCATACTTTCTATTTCGCCGGCGATTTCTTTAGGCAAATTTATAACACCTAAATTAGATAACGTATTAGAAAAGATTTTATCGCCTAGAAATCCATAAACTATTTTAGCAATGGGAGCTTTGATAGAAAGTGGAACATATTTTAGCATGTTTGTTAATTTTTTGGTTTGCGTAACCATCTTGCTCATTTCTTCTTTAGAGGCTTTATCATTTAACTGTTTGGTTATTTCACCTATTATGTTCTCTACTTTAGTTATCTCGTCTATAGATAATCTAATACCACAATACATTGAAAAATTTCTAAGAGTTTTTGATGGATAATATTTACGCATATTAACAGGTACTTGAATGCTTATTTCTCCAGTTAATTTATCTGTTGCACTTTTGCCAGCAATAAACATAAGTGCTAGTAAGTATGATGTGATGGTTGCTTGATACTTTTTAGAAGTTCTTTTTAAATCATTTGAATTCATTTTAAAGTGAATTATTTTGCACGGTTTAATTTTAGAGAGTTTACCATCCATTTGAAGAGCCATTTTGTCAACAAATCCGGAAGCTTCAGCCGAATTTGGGACATTTTTAAATGCATTTTCGTATTCTTCTTTTGCTGGTTCTTCATTGATATCTAATATTAAATTATTTTGAGACATATTAGTTCCTAATAGTTTTAAATATTCAGCTGTTAGCGATTTTAAGAATTCCATTCCTCCTGCGCCATCTGTAAGTACATGAAAAAACTCAATACTTATTCTATTTTTATAATATTTAACCCTAAATGATTGAGACCCGCTTACTGATACTTTAATTAGCTGGGATGGAACGTCATTTTCTTCTTCTACGCTGAATCTTCGTTTTGTAGTGTCTAAATAATGCCAAAAGAAGCCTTTTTTTAGAGTTGTGGCAAACGTTGGAAATCTTTTAATGCTAAAGTTTAATGCCATTTGAAGAATTTCTGGAACTATATTATTTTTTAGATATGCGGATAATCTAAAAATAGCCATTCGGTCATGAGCCATGGATAGTGGATAGATTTTAGCAGCATCATCTAAAGGAAACCATAATACAGGGGGTCTTGCGTAAAAGCCACCTAGGTTTTTGATATCTAAATATAATAATGCAGTTTGTAAGTCTATACCTTTTTTATGATAGTATAGTATTGCTTTTTCAAAATCTGTTTTTAGGGCTTGCTTAATTTCTTTGTTTAGCAAACAGTGCTCGGAAAATGATGCAAAGAAATCTTTTAATAAAGTTTGTTCTTCTTCATTTAATATATTTATATAATTATTAAATTCTTCCATAATATCACCACTAGTTATATTTTATCATATTTTGTCATTAAAAAAGAAGCCAATTGCTTCTTAGCGTATATCTAATCTTTCTGCATTTCTCTTTGAATTCATAACATTAATACATTTACAACATAGTTGATTTCTTCTTCTTTTAGAGCATGCCCTTTTTTTATATTATGAATTTTTTCTAAACATCCTCTACAACAACAGCCGGTGGCATGCTGAGCAATAAAAACTGGATGTACCTGTCTCATTGGGGTTTGTTTACCGTCATTATTGGGATTTGCTGGAGCAAGTCTTTTTGTTATCAAGTCTTTGGCATCTGATTTTATTTTATCAAGGCCTTTTTCTTTTACATAATCTTTCATATTTTTGTTTAAATGAAATGAACCTCTAAATTTACTTTTAGATAAAGAGTTTAACAAACTATCAATATTATTTTTCAAGGCTATCTTCCTTTACTATGGGGTTATACTGGCAGTTGATAATTTTCTCTAAATCTTTTAATTCTACTTCAACCTGATATCCAATTTTTCCACCACTAAAGATTATTGCATTATAGTTTTTAGCTGAAATATCTATTATTACTTTAAATGGTTTCTTTAAGCCGATTGGTGAGCATCCTCCGTGGACATAACCAGTTAATGGTAGTAATTCTTTTTGAGGAATCATTTCAATACTTTTTTCGTTAACACTTTGGGCACATTTCTTTAAGTCTAGTTCTTTTTCTACAGGTATCATAAATACATAGTTTTGCTTGGACTTTGCAACAGTTACTAAAGTTTTAAATACCTTATTTGCATCTTCATTTAAGACTCTTGCAACTTCAATACCGCTAAGGGCATTTGTATCTCCATAATAATATTCATTGTATTTTATTTTCTTTTGGTCTAATATTCTCATGACATTGGTTTTTTCCATAAAGTCTCCACTATTTAAATATGTTATATTTTTTTGTCTAAATATTTTTCATTTCGTTTTCAATATATTCTTCGCTCATTTCTATGGCTTTGATGCATTTTTCAAATAGTTCAGTTAGATCCCAGCCTAACATTTCACAGCCTTTTTTAATAACATCTCTTGAACAGCCTCTTGCGAAGGTTTTATCTTTAAATTTCTTTTTTAGGGTTGCTACTTCCATTCCTTGGGCATTATGAGATGGTCTCATGTTAATAAGAGATGCAATAATGCCTGTTAGTTCGTCACTTGCGTATAGTACTTTTTCCATAAAATGGACTGGTTCTACATCAGTACAGAGATTATAGCCATGACTACATATTGCATGAACTAGTTCGTCACTTGCGTCAATTTCTTTTAAGAGTTCTACGCATTTATAGCAGTGCTCCTCTGGGTACATTTCATAATCTACGTCATGTAAAAGACCGACTATTCCCCAAAAGTCTTCGTCGTAGCCATTTTCTTTAGCAATATATCGCATAATACTTTCAACCATTAGTCCATGTCTAATGTGATATTCTTCTTTATTATATTTTTTTAATAATTCAAATGCTTTTTGTCTATTCATAATACTCCTTTACTTTTACTAGTTTATAGTTCAACAATTTTTATTGGATTTCCATGTTCCTTTATAATACTTAATAAATCACTTACTTTTAGCCATACAGTTGCTGTGTTATCATTTGGAGGTATCCCTATTATATCCTTTTTATCTAGAAACTCTTTATCTAAACAGAATGTCACTTTCAAATCATTATCGTTTAACAAACCAAAGGGATTCACGTTACCAAAAGTTAGATTTAAAATTGCTTTTAATTCATCTTCTTTGGCGAAGCTTAGTGCTCTTGTTTCATACTTGCTTCTAAATTCTTTTAAATCAACTCTTTTATTACCTTTTATTGTAATTAGATAATAGTTTTGCTTTTTGTCATCCCTGACAAGCAAATTTTTTGTATCATATCCTGGATATAAACTCTCTGTATTAGAAACTTCTTCAAACTTAAAAACTGCCTTATGCTCATTTATTTCACAGTCAATACCCTTATTTTTGATAAAATCATACACTTCTTGTTTATTCATAGATCTTTTTCCTTTCTAAATAAGTTTATGTTTCTTCTGTATTTTATCATAACTGATAAAATTTATGCAACCAAAAAAAAGAAGCCTAAGCTCCTATTAAAATTTTGTTTAAATTTCTTTTATATAAATCCCAAATATTGGCTTTTTTAACATCTTCTTTAACGGTTATTGGTATCTCTTTTTTTACACTCCCATCAATGGTTATTTCTAGTTTACCAATAATGTCTCCTACTTTTATTGGGGCTTTGATTTTATCTACGTTTATGTTAAATCCATATTTTTTGTTATCACTAATGCTTTCTAGATTAGTAGCGTCTTCGGTTAGTTTAATTTCAACTGTTTCTTTTTTTCCGTTTTTAATTTCTACGCTTCCTAGATCTTGGTCTTTAGGCATAACCACTTTTATTTTGTAATTAGCAAATCCGTAGTTTAGTAATTTGATTGTATCACTACTTCTTTTTTCAGTTGTTGGCTCACTCATAACAACACTTATTAGTCTCATATTATTTCTCTTGGCAGTAGCAGTTAGACAGTAACCAGCATTTTTGGTAAATCCAGTTTTAAGTCCGTCTAGGCCATTATAATATTTAATAAGTTTATTAGTGTTAACCATCCATGTAGATGAGCCGTCTGGTTTATTTAAGAACTCTTCATAGATGCTTGAGTAGTTTAATATTTCTTCGTGTTTTAATAATTCTCTTGCCATGATAGCCATGTCTTTAGCAGTGGTTAAGTGTCCTTCGGTGTCTAGTCCGTGAACATTTTTAAAGGTAGTGTTGGTACAGCCAAGAGATGCAGCTTTTTCATTCATAAGATTTACAAAACTTTCAGTGCTTCCAGCTGTATATTCTGCCATAGCTACAGCAGCATCATTAGCTGATGCGATAGCAATTGCTTTTAGTAATTCTTTTACTTTAAGCTCTGACCCGGCTTCTAAGAAAACTTGACTTCCACCCATGCTTGCGGCATTAGTACTGATATTTACTTTATCTTCTAGGGTGTAATCGTTTTTTTCAAGACTTTCCATAATTAAAAGCATTGTCATAATTTTAGTCATAGATGCGGGAGCTAATTTTTCATCACTATTTTTTTCACTTAATATTTCACCAGTTGAGGCTTCTATTAAAATGCTAGACTTTGCAGTAAGATCTAGTTCTTCAGCTTTTACGGTTACTGGAATTATTAATATTAAGAGCAATATAATTATTTTTTTCAACTTTATCACCTAATAAAAAGTATTCAAAGATAAAAGAAAAAAGACTACTTGTTATTTATTTTCGTAGTCTTCTAGAAAACTTTTATGAATTCCATTAGTGGTTGTTCCTAATACGCAGTTTAAATTGACATTATCTAATGCTTTAAAAATATTATAGTCAATATCTTTATTAACTTTTCTTAGGTTTTTAATTAGTTCTTTCATTTCTCTTCGTTTGCTAATTTTTTCTTGAGCATCTTTGGCAGTAAATGAACAAGCACAGTTTAGAAATACTAGTTCATTATAAGTTTTCCAAGAGATGATATCGCTTTCTTTAATTAAGTATAGAGGTCTTATTAGTTCTAAGCCTTCATAGTTATCACTTTTTAGTTTTGGCATCATAGTTTTGATTTCTGATCCATAAAACATTGATAAAAGCGTGGTTTCAATAACATCATCAAAGTGGTGTCCTAAAGCAATTTTATTGCAACCCAGTTCTTTAGCTTTATTATAAAGATGGCCACGACGCATTCTGGCACAGAAATAACATGGATTTTTAAAGATACCGCTGTCTATAACTTTGAAGATATCACTTGAAAATATCTCTAAATCTATGTTTAGTTTTTGAGCATTTTCTTTTATTTTATTGATATTTTCTTCACTGTAACCTGGGTTCATACAGACATATTTTGCTTTAAAGGGGATATCTCCATGTTTGTTTAGTTCTTCTACGCATTTTGCTAGTAAAAAAGAATCTTTTCCACCACTTATGCATACCATGATGTTATCATTTGGTTTTATTAACTCGTATTCTTTAACTGCTTTAACAAATTTGGCCCAAATTTCTTTGCGATATTTTTTTATTATTGATCTTTCTACTTCTTGATACTTCTCCATAAATTCACCTAACTAAATTTCTATAGATGATAATAACATAAATTAGTATAAAAAAAAAGAACTTAGTGAGCATAAGTTCCGTGTAATTTAGCAAGTTCATCATCGGTTAATGGGTCAATTGTCCATTTATTATTATTTTTTGTAAGAGTAAAGTCAATTGTGTAAGTAACTCGGTCACTACTGTTTGTATACTGTTTGATTTTGTATTCTAAACCTTTTTTAACACTGTAAACGCCATCTTCATTAAATTCATTTGGATTAGCTGCTATATAACTGCTGGCATCATTTTCGGCTTTGTAATAATCATATACTTCTATTTCAGCTTTAACTGTTGCTTTATCGCCATCTATTGTTTCATCTTTAATTTTGTATTTTAAATCACTATATTGTTTTTCGTAAACTTTGCGATAATCTTCTTTGTAGTCAGCGTCAATACTTAAGGTATTTAAAAAGTCATCTAGTTCACTTTTAACGTCACTTGCATTCATTTGGTATTTGTTTAGTAAGTTTTCTACTCTACTTTTTGGTGAGCTTCCAAGAGCACAACCAGTTAAACCGATTAATAATAACAGTACAATTATTAGTCTCTTTCTTTTCATTTTTTCCTCTTTTCTGCTATTATTATGAGATTATATTTACTTTTTATACAAAAAAATCAATCTTTAGTGATTGACTATTTATTTGAATCTTTTTCCTTTTGTAATACTTTCGTTGTTGCACTGTTTTTTGCTATGTATTTTTGATGAGATTCATCTAATAGCATTTTAACGTTATTATTTTTTTCAGCACCCGAAAGAAGTGTTGTAAGCATCACTTTAACATCAAGGGGAATATCATCAAAACTTTGATAGTTATCAGGCAACTTTCCATTTGGAAGATAATAGTTAATTATTTCAATAGCTTGTTCAAACTGTTTTGTAAATCCTTGAGGAATTTTTAAATTGTCCTTCACATTTTTTTGAGCACGAATGTTAATTGCTTCTAAATAATTAGCTGCTCTAGATGATAATGTATTTACACAATCCATTACACTTTGAAGGTCATCTTTATCAGATAGCTCGTTACTTTTTATTTTACTAAGAGTTAATTTCATTAATACATAAACAACTGTGGCTGGTACAACAATTGATGAGCCAAAGATAATAACTGTTACAAGTGCGAGAATAGCACCAATCAAATTAATTAAATCTAAAATGTTAAAAATTTTTAACTTTTGTGCAGCGATATTGGCAATATATTTTCTGCTATCTTCAATTAAAACTGCACATCTAGTAGCTTCGTTATATAAATCGTATGGATCATTTTCATCTTTGTCTTTATCAAGATATAAAGCATTTTGAATTTCATCTAGTATTTTAGATGCCTCAGTTAAATTTTTTTGCGCTAGTTCCAAATTGGTTTTTTTAGTATTTTCTTTTTGTTTTGTCATGTTAAATTTCCCCTAAATTTTTTATTTTCTTTTTGATATTTTTGTTTTTTTATTGCAAGTAATTCATTTAATGGCATAGTTTTTTCTGCATCTGATTCTGCTAAAAGAAGCGCTACTATATCTGCTATATTTTCATTTACTTGAACATCTTGCCCGTTTACAATTTGACTGACTGTATCTACTGCTGTGCGGAAACGGTCATCCTCTTGTTCTTCTAAGTACATATTTTCTAGGCCTTTGACTTTTTTGATTCTTTCATAAGTGACATTTAAACGATTTTCTACGATGTTTAATTTTGCAATACCGGTTTTACTAATGCGTTTTAGCCTGCTTCCGCCTTCTTTTTCTTTTAGAGCTAATTTTTCAGAAGCTTTACCTAGTAGTTTGCTTGTTACGTTACTAAGTTTGGTTAGCTTTTCAAGTTCTATTTGATAGTACTGCATTACATCAGCAAGTTCACACAAACCATCTAATATATCTAAAAGCTCTCCTCGTAAATCTAATAAGTCTTTAAGTTCTTGATTTCTTTTTGTATAAAGGCTTTCAGTTATTTGATCTAATTTGTTAGTTACATCATCCAAATAAGCTAGGTATATTATATATACTTGTTCAGTCATTATCTTTGCCATTAAATTGTCTCCTTTAATCTTTTCTTTAAATTAGTTTCTATTAGTGTTCTAAAAATAGCATAGGCTTCTTCAAAGGAAGAACACCCTAGATGGTAATCATTTTCAATTAGTTGTAGTAAACCTTGTTTGTACTCGTCTTTAATACTTTCAGAAAAGTCACCATTTAACATTTTAAGGTAAAGTTCAACAATTGGTGCATTTGCTTGTTTTGAAACTTTAATATTTTTTCTTCTACGTTTTTCTGCATCTATAAGCATTTTTATTCTATTAAAAAATCTTTCTATTTCAAGGGTGTCGTCACTAACTTTAGGCTTTATAGAAAATCTCTTCTTTTTAATTACAAAGTTCTTTTTTTCTTCGGCAAATATGTCTTTAGCAATAGTAAATCTTAAAATCAAACCATAAAAATCTTCATCAGATAATAATGGCAAATTATCAATGTTAAATTCTTCTTCTAGTTTTGTAAGTTTTGGATTTTTTTTGGACATATTATCACTTCCCTTTTTAATTGCTTTTAGGTCTTGTATTATACAACAAAACTTTTATATTGTAAATAAAAAGACCCTTAGGTCTAATTGGTTTCACTAAACTGTGAGTTGTATAGTTCAGCATAAAAGCCATTTTCTTTAAGTAGTTCCTTGTGTGTGCCCTGCTCAATAATATTGCCATCTTTCATTACAAGAATTAAATCAGCGTTTTTAATTGTTGATAGACGGTGGGCGATTATAAATGATGTTCTTCCTTTGGTAAGTTTATCCATGGCTTTTTGAACTAGTTCTTCAGTTCTGGTGTCTACATTACTGGTTGCTTCATCCAAAATTAAGAATGGTGCGTTTTTAATCATACCCCTAGCAATTGTAAGAAGCTGTCTTTGTCCAGCTGAGATGCTTTCGCTTTCAGTAATTTCATAATCTAGTCCATTAGGTAAACTTTTGACAAAGTGGTCAGTTCCAACTATTTTTAAAGCGTTCCAGATTTCTTCATCAGATATTCCGTGGTTGTTATATTTAATGTTGTCTCTAATAGTGCCATTAAATAGCCATGTATCTTGAAGAATCATAATAAATAAGTCATGAATGTTTTCTCTTTTTAAATCGTTAATGTTAACGCCATCTATCGTAATTTTTCCATCAGTTATTTCGTAGAATTTCATTAATAAGTTAACAATAGTTGTTTTACCAGCACCTGTTGGACCAACAATGGCTATTTTTTCACCGGGTTTTACTTTGGCATTAAAGTCTTTAATAATAGTTTTATTTTTGTCATAGCCAAATTTAACGTGCTCAAAAGTGATGTTACCTTTAACTTCTTTTGGTTCTAATTTTTTAGTTTTATCACTTTCATTAGTCATTTCTTTTTCTTCTAAGAAGTCAAATACTCTTTTTGAAGCAGCCGCTACGGACTGAAGTCCATTTAAGCTTTGGGCTATTTGTGATAATGGGTTAGAAAATAGTCTTACATACATAAAGAATGCAACAATTACCCCGAATTCTATCTTGTTATTCATGGTAAGAAGAGCACCGACGATGCAGACTGATACATAACCAAAGTTGCCAATAAAGCCCATGATTGATGGCATTAAGCCGCCAAGAAATTGACTTTTAAAGTTACAAGTATAAACCTTATCATTTAATTTATTAAATTTTTCTAGAGCATCTTGTTCACCGTTGTAAGCTTTTACTAGAGTTTGTGATGAATATATTTCTTCAATGTGGCCGTTTAGTTTACCAAGTTCTTCTTGACGCATAGTAAAATATTTTTGACTCTTTTTTAATATTATTGCCATAAATACTAACCCGATAAGTGATGAGAAAATTGATGTTAGGGCCATGATCCAATTGGTTTTAAACATCATAAATAAACAACCAATTAATAGTGTGATAGAGCCAACTAATAATCCTAAACTGTTATTTAGGTTTCCACTTACAGTGTCTACATCGTTTGTCACAACTGATAAGATGTCTCCACTTGCATGATTGTCAAAGAATTTAAGTGGTAGTTTATTTATTTTATTGGATATTTTACTACGAAGTTCTTTGGCAAATTTTAAGCAGGCATCTACCATTAAATATTTTTCAAAGAAGTCAAAGACAGCACTTACAACATAAATAATTATTAAAACGGTCATGATGTGAGTTATTTTTTCTAAGTCAATAGTTCCAGTTAGTCCTTTGGTTATAGTGTTAGTAAGTTCTTCTAGTTTTTTAGGACTAATTATTGCTAGGATGCTACTAATAGTAGAAAAAATCAAAGAAAGAATAATTGTGACTTTGTATTTATTTAATTCTTTTGATAGTCTATTAATTTCTTTTCCAAAGTCTGTTTTAGTGTCATTAATAACAGGTTTATTATGCATTTTCTAATTCCTCCTTTGAAAGCTGTGAGTAAGCAATTTCTTTATATACTTTACATTTTTTTAGTAGTTCTTTGTGAGTTCCTTTGCCTACACATTTACCATTATCTAGAACAACAATTAAGTCAGCATCTTTAATAGTTCCTATTCTTTGTGCTACAATCATGGTTGTTATGCCTTGCATTTTTTCTTTAAGACCTTTTCTTAATTTGTAGTCAGTCTTATAGTCTAAGGCACTAAATGAATCGTCAAAGATTAAGATTTCAGGAGTTTTTGCTAGGGCTCTAGCAATAGATATTCTTTGTTTTTGACCACCGGATACGTTAGTTCCACCTGATGCTATATGAGATTTATAACCTTTTTCCATTTTACTAATAAATTCATCAGCTTCGGCGATTTTAGCTGCATTTAAAATATTTTCTTTAGTGATTTTTTTGCCACTATCGCCATAATTGATGTTGTTTTCAATAGTGTCGTTAAAGATAATTGCTTTTTGAGGAACATAGCCGATTTTCTCATGTAGAGTTTTTAGAGAGTAATCTTTAACGTTAATGCCATCTATTAGAATTTCACCTTTAGTAGCATCATAGAATCTAGGTACTAGATTTATTAAAGTACTTTTCCCTGAACCAGTTGATCCTATAAATGCAATAGTTTTTCCTTTATCTATTTTAAATGATACATTTTCTAAGATGTATTCTTCACTATCAGGATATTTAAAGCTGACATTTTTAAACTCTACTACGCCTTTAATATCATTATGAGTATCTATTTTTCCATCTTTAATAGATGGTTTTACTTCTAAGACTTCATTAATACGAGTTGCTGATACGCCTGCCCTTGGATAGAAGATAAAGATGAATGCTAGCATTAAAAATGATGAGATTACTTGCATTGCATAGGCTGAGAATACTACCATATTACTGAAGATTGTAAGTTTATCAAGCATGTTTGCTGAGTTTATTAAATAAGCGCCAATTATATAAATTGATAATGATACGCCATGCATTACTAAATATATTCCTGGGTTTAGAATTCCCATTGTTTTTTGGTTAAACATTTGAAGTTTAGTTAAATTAGTGTTACCCCTATTAAATTTTCTTTCACTATAACTTTCGGCATTAAATGCTCTTATTACTCTAATACCTTTAAGCTGTTCATTAGTTAGTTCATTAATATCATCTATTAATTTTTGAACTTTTTTAAATTTAGGAAATACTAGTATTAGTAAAATTCCAATAATAATTAGAAGTACTACAACACCAATACCAGTTGCTAGACTCCACCATTTGCCTTTATTTAGGATTTTAAGTATTGCCCAAACAGCAGTTATTGGAGCTTTAATAATCATTTGTAAGCCGATAGCTAAAAACATTTCTACGTTAGTAATGTCATTAGTTGTTCTAGTAATAAGACTACTTGCTTTAAATTTTTTCATTTCATCTAAACTAAAGTCTTCAACCTTTTTAAATAGTTTTTCTCTAGTAATTTTTGAAAATGATGCTGAAATATAAGCTGCAAAATAGCCTACGACTACGGCACCTAAAAGTGAACCACCAGCACAAAGAAGCATCTTACCACCATTTATTAAGATGTCTTTCATCGCACTGCCCGGAGTTTGTACTAGCATGGTTATTTTAGACATGTAATCGGGAATTTTTAAGTCCAGCCATACTTCTAAGACAACAAATGCTACACATAGTAACATTGCAAAATATTCTTTTGTTTTAAAGTTTTTAAATAGTTTTAACAATTTATCACGTCCTTTTTTTATTTTTTTGTTAACTATATTTTAACATATTAGTATATGTGAAGGGTGAAAAAAAGATGTTTTATTTGCAAAAAACAACTTCCTTATTTTCATATTTTAAACAAGTATTTTCATCTAATGGTTCTTTAGTTATTGGATCTACTTGAATATCTATTAACTCTTTATTATAAAGATCTTTTAAGGTTATTTCGTCCTTACATTCTTCTTTTAAATAACACTCTTTAGCTACTTCTTTAATTTTATTATAAAGTGCTGTGTAGGCTTTTTCGTGGTGATTTTTGATGTTTTTGTTAATTCCTAGGATTATAAATATTCCAAAAATACCTAGTAATATATAAATTAAATAATTATTTTTTTTCACCATAATAATTCTTTATAAACTCCTCTTTATATTCTAATATATTATCATTTTTAATAGCTTCTCTTAATTCTTTTGTTAAGTTGATTAAATAATGAATGTTATGAATTGATAGAAGCCTTGCTCCAAAAGTTTCATCAGCATTTATTAGATGTTTAATGTAACTTCTAGTATAGTGTTTACAAGCATAGCAATCACACTCTTTGCTGATGGGGTCAAAATCCATTTTATATTTAGCATTTTTAAGATTGATTTTTCCGTATTTGGTTAAGGCATGCCCGTGACGAGCTAGTCTTGTTGGTGATACACAGTCAAATATATCAATTCCTCTAATAACATTTTCTACAATATCTATTGGGTCTCCTACACCCATTAGGTATCTAACTTTATCTTCTGGCAAATATTTAGTAGCATAGCCAACCATTTTATACATAGTTGGTTTATCTTCACCCACACTAGTACCACCTACTGAGTAGCCATCAAAATCCATTTTAACTAGTTCTTCTACGCAGTGTTTACGCAAATCTTCATACTCGCCACCTTGAACAATACCAAAAAGACTTTGGCGAGGATTATTAAAAACAGCTTTTCCTCTTTTGGCCCATCTTAAAGTACGTTCTACGGAGTTTTTACAATATTCATATGACGCTGGATAGCCAATGCACTCATCAAAACTCATAGCAATGTCGCTATCTAGTTTATTTTGAATTTCAATACTTTTTTCAGGAGTTAGGAATAAGGCATCACCATTATATTGATTTTTAAATTTTACGCCTTCTTCAGTTATGTCTTTTGGTTTTGCTAAACTAAATACTTGAAAACCACCGCTATCTGTTAGAATTGGTCCGTCCCAGTTCATAAATCTATGTAGGCCACCAGCAGCGTCAATAACATCTTCGCCAGGTCTTAACCATAAGTGATAAGTATTTGCTAGGATAATGCCGGCATCACATTCTTTTAATTCTTCTGGTGATAAAGTCTTTACTGTGGCCTGAGTACCAACTGGCATAAACATTGGAGTTTCAAATGTTCCATAATTTGTTTTAATTTTACCTAGTCTTGCGCCAGTATTTTTTTCTTTTTTTAATAATGTATATTCTATTTTCATGGGTCACTTCCTTACTATTTGATTAACATGGCGTCGCCAAAACTAAAGAAACGATATTTTTGTTTAACTGCTTCCTCGTAGGCATTTAAGATATTTTCTTTACTTGAAAAAGCTGATACTAACATTACAAGGGTACTTTTTGGTAGATGAAAGTTAGTTATTAGTCCATCTATTGCTTTAAATTTAAAACCTGGATAGATGAATATACTAGTATCTCCTACCTCAGCAGTAAACTTTAAATGTTTTTCTAAGTTTGTTTCTAGAGTTCTGACACTGGTTGTGCCTACTGCATAGATTTTGCCGCCTTTTTCTTTAATTTCATTTAGAGTATTTGCAGCTTCTTTAGTTATTATATAGTGCTCTTTATGCATGACGTGTTTAGTTACATCTTCTACACTTACTGGTCTAAAGGTACCTAGCCCAACATGTAAAGTAATATGTACTATTTTTATACCTTTTTCCTCTATTTTTTTAAGCAGGCCTTCGGTAAAGTGCAAGCCGGCTGTTGGAGCTGCTGCTGAACCATATTCTCTTGCATAAACTGTTTGATACATGTCTTTATCTTCTAATTTTTCATGAATGTATGGTGGTAGTGGCATAGTTCCTAGTTTTTCTAAGATTTCCATTAAGATTCCGTCATAAATTAACTCTACTTCAGTTATACCATCTTCTTTGATAGCTTTTACTTGGGCTTTTAATAAACCTTCACCAAAACTGATGATAGCGCCTTCTTTTAACCTTTTTTGTGGTTTTGCTAGGCATTTCCAGATATCTTTTGCTTCAGGATTTAAAAGAAGTAATTCAATTACTGCACCAGTTTCTTCTTTAATACCAATGATTCTTGCAGGAATTACTTTTGTATCATTTATTACTAAAGCGTCGCCTTTATTTAAGTAATTTATTACATCATAAAAGTATTCATGAGATAACTTTCCAGTTTCTCTATCCATTACTAAAAGACGGCTTTCATCTCTTTTTTCTAGTGGAGTTTGAGCAATTAATTCTTTTGGTAAATAATAATCAAAATCTTCTGTTTTCATTGTAACACTTCCTTATAAATCATACTATTAAAGCACTTTGTTTGTCAATTAAAGAAAAAAATCTAAAGGACTTTTTGACTCTCTTTAGATGTTTCTTGTATTTTTCCAAGCATGGAAATTATTCCCGATTCAGTTGGATAGTCCTCTACTCTTTTATAGATTAGTTCTTCTTCTAAATTATAAAGTTCTTCATCGGTTGCAAAATATAGTTTTGGTGAAATTCTTACTAAAGCAAACATTATACTGATAATTCTATTTGCTCTTTCGTATTCATCATCTACTCTACGAGTTAGATAGTCTATATGAAAAGTTAATTTTAGAATTATATTTGCGGGCATAGTTTTAAGCTGCTTATGAGCATTCCATCTTACTCGCATATCAACATTGCCTTTCATTCTTATGAATTCGTCTATCCAAACGATTTTGGGAACTAAAAGTTCATATGGCCCTTCTTTACGCATAAAAATTTCCCCCTTTGTGATATAGTATCATACCACAAATAGAGGAAAATTGCTAGTTTGATTTCTTTGTATATTTTACAAAGCTATAATTAATATTATTTTCGCTTGATGAGCCTAAGATTTCTTTTTGATAATCATCTTTTGTAAATACCGGAAAGAAGGTATCAGCCTTTTTAGAATCTTCTATTTCGGTTAAATAAAGAGTATGGGCAAATGGTAGAAATTCTTTATAAACTTTACCACCGCCAATTATAAAACATTCTTCCTGAGTATTTTTAACATAACTAATTGCTTCATCTATGCTATGCATGATAATAACGTTATCATTTTGATAGTTTTGGTTACTAGTTATAATAATATGTTTTCTTTTAGGAAGCAGTCCTGGCAGGCTTTCAAAAGTTTTTCTACCCATAATTATAGTTTTACCAGTCGTGGTTTTTCTAAAAAACTGCATATCTTCTTTTAGATGCCAAAGAAGTTTGTTTTGATATCCTAGTTCGTTATTTTTGCCAATAGCAGCAATCATACTTAGATTATTCATAAGTTTTACTGAGTTATAGGGAATTTAATTGGTCCCATGTGCTCATAACCTTCTATCTTAATATCTTTTAATTCTTTACTATTGTCAATTTTGAAAAAGTCAGTTACTTCAGGATTAATCCATAAAGTTGGAGCTTTAATATCAGGGTTTTCATCTGCTCTTTTGATTTGCTCTTTGATACCATCAACTTGATTTACATAGATATGAGGATCTTTTATACTCCAGTCAATAGTACCAGGTTTTAGGCCTGTGCAGTGCGCTATTAAGCTTAAAAGAGTGGCATACTGAGTAACATTAAATGGCAATCCTAGAGGAACATCTGCGCTTCTTTGATGAACCCACATATTTAGTTTTCCATCTGTTACATCCCATTCACTTGACCATACACATGACGGTAGGACTGCTGTTTCTAAATAATCGTTTTGCCATAAAGTCATAATCATTCTTCTATCGTTAGGACTATTTTTAATTGATTTAATTAAATTTTGGGTCATTTGAAATTTGTTTGTTATATAGCCATAAGCTGTTCCAATTGTATGGGCATATTCTTTTGGAAATTCTTTAACAATTTCTTCTTTTACGTATTTTCCGTTTACAGGAACGTTTTGAGTTGCTTTCCAAAGACCTTCTTCACTAATTTCCCATTCATCCCAAATGTGAATGTCTCTTTCTTGAAGCCATCTTACATCGTTACTTTGAGCTTGGTAGATCCATAACATTTCAAGGATGGCTTTTTTAAAATATAGTTGTTTAGTTGTAAGTACAGGAAACTCTTCTTGCAGATCAAAATGTAAGTGATATGATGGTAATTTAATTGTGTTTGTACCAGTTCTATTTTCTACTTCTACTCCTTCACTTAAAATTTTTTTACATAGTTTTATATATTCTTTATCCCATTTAGTCATACTACTTTTCCTTTCTATAAATCGGATATTTTGAAGTTAGTTCTAATACTTCTTTTTTTAATTCTTGTAAAATTTTTTCATCATCTCTATTTTTAAGAGCTCTACTAATTATTTGGCCGACTTTAATAAATTCTGGTTCTTTAAAACCTCTTGTGGTCATGGCAGCTGTACCCAGTCTTAATCCTGATGCTTTTAGGGCACTTTCAGTTTCGTTAGGTATGGTGTTTTTATTTGTTGTAATATTGATGCTATCTAAAATTTTTTCAGCTTCACTACCAGTTATGTTAAATGCGCTTTTTACATCTATTAACATCAAGTGATTGTCAGTGCCACCTGATACTACTCTTATGCCTTCGCTTTGAAGAGTTTTTGCTAAGGCTTTCGCATTTTTAGTTACATCAAGAATGTATTCTTTAAATTCCGGTTCTAGGGCTTCAGCAAAGCACTGGGCTTTAGCAGCTACTACATGCATAAGTGGTCCACCTTGTAAGCCAGGAAAAATTATTTTATCTATTTTTTTAGCAATTTCTTCGTCGTTAGTTAGAATTAAACCACCTCTTGGACCTCTTAAAGTTTTATGGGTTGTTGTAGTTACGATATCTGCTACACCTACTGGTGATGGATGAAGACCAGCTGCTACTAAACCAGCAATATGAGCCATATCTACCCAAAGGTATGCTCCTACTTCATCGGCAATTTCTTTAAATTTGGCAAAGTCAATAATTCTTGAATATGCACTGGCACCGGCAATAATCATTTTTGGTTTTTCTCTTAAAGCAATATTTCTTACTTCATTATAATCAATTAACTCGGTTGTTTTGTCTACTGTGTAACTTACGATATCGTATTCTTTACCACTAATATTCATTGGATGGCCATGAGTTAAATGTCCGCCATTTGATAAGTCCATTCCGAGCACTTTATCGCCAACATTTAATAGGGCTTTATAAACTGCTAAGTTTGCATTAGCACCAGAGTGTGGCTGAACATTAGCATATTTCGCTTTAAATAATTTTTTAGCGTATTCAATTGCAAGATTTTCAATGACATCAACGTTTTCACAGCCACCATAATATTTTTTCCCGGGATATCCTTCAGCATATTTATTAGTTAAGATGCTTCCTTGTAATTTTAAAATATCTTTTGATACATAATTTTCACTAGCAATTAACTCTATATTATTTTCTTGTCTTAGTGCTTCGTTTCTTAAAGCTTTTGCTATTTTTTTGTCCATTATAACATACCTCCCTTTATATGGTTATAGCTTTTATCTGTAGCCATTCTTCCTCTAGGTGTTCTTTTTAAGAAGCCTTCTTGCATAAGATATGGTTCTACAACGTCTTCCAAGGTAGATACTTCTTCGCCAATTGAAGATGCGATAGTTTCTACGCCTACTGGTCCACCATTAAATTTATAAATCAAACTTTCTAGATATTCTATATCAATTTGATCTAATCCATATTTATCTACTTTTAGTCTGTCTAGGGCTTCCATAGTTGTTTCTAAATCTATTTCATCTAAGCCTTTAACTTGTGCAAAGTCTCTAACTCTTTTAAATAAACGGTTAGCGATTCTTGGAGTTTTACGACTACGCTTTGATAATTCGCTTGCGGCTTCGTCATTAATCTTCATATTTAAAACTCGGCTGGTTCTTTTAATAATTTTTTGAAGTTCTTCGTCTGTATAATAATTAAGTTTTGATACAATACCAAAACGATCACGTAAAGGTGCGGAAATATCACCAGCTCTGGTTGTAGCTCCTACTAAGGTAAAGGGAGGCAAATCAATTTTGATACTTCTACTTGATCCTTCTGAGCCAATTACAATATCTAGTTCAAAGTCTTCCATAGCAGGATATAAAATTTCTTCAATGAATTTTGGAATGCGGTGAATTTCATCAATAAATAAAACGTCTCCTGGTTCTAGATTAGATAGAACTGCAGCTAAATCTCCACTTTTTTCTAGAGAAGGCCCAGTGGTTGTTTTAATATTTGTGCCAAGTTCGTTTGCGATAATATGAGCTAACGTAGTTTTACCTAGGCCAGGAGGTCCATAAAGTAAAACATGATCTAATGCTTCATCACGCATTTTTGCAGCTTCTACAAAAACTCTGATATTTTCTTTAACCTCATTTTGACCAATATATTCATCTAAAACTTGGGGTCTTAGAGTTTCTTCAAAGCTATCACTTGGTAATTCTTCAGTTGTGATTACTCTCTCTTCCATTTTCTTCACCTGCCTTTATTATGTAGTCGGCAATTTCTTGCCAGTTATCAAATACTAAATGTTTAGATGTTACCTTGCTTTTATCAGGAACATAATAAATAGTTTTAATATTAAATGTACTAACCTCATCTAAAACACTTTCTTTATCATCAATGAAATAATCTACTTTTGCTTTTGATGCTACGCTTCCTTTATCATGCTGCTTATAATATATTTCATCATAATGAATATCATTTTCTTTTAGTACTTTTTCAGATAAAGTTTGATAGTCGTAATCTAAGTTATAACCCCTTGCAGTAATAATAACTATCTTACAGCCATGGCTTACTAATCTATCAATAGCTTCTTTTACACCTTTTTTTAAAGTTAAATTGCTTTGAATATCTGTTATATGTGTATCTAAAAACTTTTGCATTTTCTCACTTTTAATTTCACAGTAGTCTTCATTAATTAACTCTGGAGCATATTTTAAAATATACTTTTCAGCAGCTTCATGCGTGTTTGTTATTGTTTCATCAATATCTATTCCTATAACCATTTTCTACCTCAACATTAATTTTAATGCTTCCTTAATTTGATTTTCAATACTTAGTGTCATATCAACTTTAGGTAATATTTTCTTAATATCTGCTTGCTTGTAACCTAAATTTAATAGAACCTCAACTAGTTCATCATTTGAGCTAGTATTTGCTACGCTAGCACTTAATTTGCCTTTTAGATCCAAAATAATTTGACGAGCTAGTTTATCACCAACTTTGGGAAATTTAGTTAAATACAAAATATTTTCTCTGTCAATTGCATCTACAATACCGCTTACTGAACCAGATGCAAACATCGGAAGTGCAGTTTTTGGTCCTAAGCCTTTAACACTAATTAATCTTAAAAAAAGTTCTTTTTCTTCCATACTAGTAAAACCATAAAGAGCATTTTCGGTTTCAGTTATATTTTGATAAGTATAAACTGTATATTTTCCTCCTATTTCGTACATATATGGATTTGGCGTATAAATAATATAGCCGATATCATTATTATCAATTATTATATGGTTTGATGTAACATATTTAACCATACCCGTTATGTATCCAAACATAATTATCACCCTATGGAAAATTATATCATACACTTGTTTTACATTAAAGACTTATTTGCATTTTTTAGAAAAAAATATTAACATCTTCTAACCCAATTGAGTAAACTATAATAGATACAAAGGAGGTATTTATATGTATTACTACGGATACAATGGTGGTTATAATGGTTCTTATGGTGCACCTTATAGCCCATGTTATAACGGAGGATATGTTGGAAATACTCAAGGATACGGATTAGGAGCAGCACTATGGATTGTTCTATTTATCTTACTAGTTATTATAATCGGCGCTGGTTGGTCTTGGGGTAATAACAACAATAACAATATCTAAAAAAAGAAAGTCCGCTATGGAACTTTCCTTTTTTAAGTAGAGACAAAAAAGTTTATCTTCTTTGTCTTTTTTTAGATTTTATCAGGAACATCTATTGCTAGGATGTTTAATAAATATTTATTAGTATCATATACTAGTTTGGTTAATGCTAAGTAGCTTTCTTTAGTTTCTTTATTTTGCTCACTAAGAATTTCTTGGTTACTATAAAAAGCATTAAACGAACTTGTTAAACGATATAGATACTCGCAAATTTCGTTAAGTGATCTACTAGTCCAAGACTTTTCCATAGTGCTTCTTAAATTAATTAAATTTAGGATAATATTTCTTTCAAATTCACTTGTTATATGGTGGTAATTAAAAGATACGTTGCCAGCCTTTTCTAATAGAGATTTCATTCTTACTGTACTATATAATAGGTATGTGCCTGTTTTACCATTAATATCACTAAATTTTATAGGGTCAAATATGTAGTCACTAGTTCTATTTGGTAATAAATCAGCATATTTGATAGCAGCAATTGCTAGTTTAAGGGCTAGTGCATCTTTGTCTTCTTCTTGGATGTTATCTTTGATAACTTTTCTAGTTTCATTTTGAACTACGGAAATAAGTTCTCTTAAGCTCATTAAGCCCCCATCTCTTGTTTTAAATGGTTTACCATCAGGGCCGTTCATGGTTCCAAAACCAAACCACTCTAAAGAAACGTTTGAAGGAACTATTTTAGTTTTGTATGCTGCTCTAAATGCTTGAACAAAGTGTAGTTCTTGACGAATATCAGTTAAATAGAAATATTTATCTACTTTAAATCTTTTTTCTCTTGAATATAGCGTAGCAAGTTCAGTAGTATCATAAAGTACGCCACCATTACTTTTTATTAATATAACTGGAGGAATTTCTTTATTGTCATCTTCTTTTTTTACATCAATAATGGTTGCTCCGTTACTCATTTCAGTGAAGTTGCCGTTTTTTAAGTAATCTAGAAGTTCTGGAATATAATCATCAGCGTCTTTTTCACCTTCGTATAAATCAAATTTTGCATTTAATAGATTATAAATATCGTTAATGTCAGCTATTGATAGTTTAGTAAATGTTTCATATAAATCATAAATTCCTTTTTCTTTATCTTGAAGCTTTTTAGTAAAGGTGCGAGCTTCTTCTAAGTAAGTTTCATCTTCTTTAGCTTTAGTACTTGCTAGAGGATAAATTTCATATAAGTCTTTTAGAGAAACTGGACACTCTTTTGGATAGTTTTCTAAATTAGGGTTAAAAAATTCTAAGTTTGGATAACGATGGTAAATTTCACAGATGATTAATCCCATTGGTCTACCCCAGTCACCAAAGTGAACATCACTAATGGTTTTATACCCTACTGCTTCGCATAGTCTTTTTAGAGCTTCGCCAATATTTGGACTACGCAAGTGGCCAACATGAAGTGCTTTAGCAACATTTGCACCGCCATAATCTAAAAAGATTGTTTCATCGGTATCAATATGATAAGTATTTACTTTAAAGTCAGCGATTATTTCATTTAAATATTCACTTAAGAATTCATCGCTTAGAGTTAAGTTAACAAATCCACCTGCATTAGTTACTTTGTTAAATGCTTGGTTATTTTCTAGTTTACTAACTATTTCATCAGCAATTGCCATAGGGCTTTTATGAAGTTCTTTAGCTAAAGTGAAGGCTCCATTAAATTGGTAGTCTCCTAAATCTGGACGGTTACTAACATTTATTTTAGCACCAACATATCCTGCTTCATTTAAAATATTTTCTATTTTTAATATGATATTCATTTGCACCACTTCCTTTAGGTATTATACTATTTTTACTCAATAATTAAAAGGATAAATTAAAAAACTTAGGATTAAATTTTCCTAAGTTAGATTACTGAATTACATATGGATCAGTAGCTGTTCCGTTTCCTGATGCTTTCATTTCAGAAGTTAGTGAAATAGCTGGTCTAATAAGGCAATTGCTAGATGTAATTCTGGCGTAGTCCGTATTTAATCCACCACCCGAGAAAACAATTAATGCTGCTTCATCATAGTTATATGCAGGAGTTAATGTCCACCACCAATTTGAACTGGCATTTCCATATATATAATAAGTACTATTACCGGTTACATAAGCCCCGCCAGCAAATGCGATTTCATCTGCAGTTAATAATCCAAGTTTATACGTTAATACGCCATTGCCATAGGTTGTATCACTTACAGTAAATTTGGATAATTTTCCACCATTACTATCATTTTGACATGTTAGCGTTGGCCCGGTGCCACCAGCTTTACCTGATGAGTTTGATAACCTTTGCTCGGCTGCATAATAGTTGTTATTAGTGCTATATCCGTAACGAGTTCCTAGGGTCATACTGTTAGGATTAAAGCTTGTAGATTTTAAAACATTTTTATCATTACACCAGATGGTATCGGCTAAATCCGTTTCACTAAAGTTACTTTGTTTTGCAAGGACATTTGTATACCATGTTTCTAAATTTTTTAAAACTGTGCTTTTATTAGTATTGGTATGTGCAGATGTGTAACTCGTTGACGGTACTGTTCCATACATGAATCCTACATATGCATTGTCAGAGTCTGTAGTATTAAATGGTGACCTAACTGTCGTTCCACTATATCTTGCAAAGGCAAGGTTAGTTCCTGTTACATTACAAGGTGTAGTACTGCTTGGCACCGTATTACTATCTGTTAGTCCATTATAGTTATATAACGTTAACTTAACTGCACCGTTTCCAGTAATTCTTACTATTCGCCAGCACATATTAGCATACTCAACAAAATTATTAGTAACTGCTCCTCTAAAATAATAGCTCGTTCCATAATCATCAGAAGCACTTGCTAACAAACTTTCTGTAGATAATGAAGCTTTAGATCCAGGCGTTGTTGAAGGGGATGATATGGTATTTGCATTTAAAATTGCCTCTCTTAGTGTTGGTACACTAAAATCTATATTACATCTAGTTTTATTTTTGGTAATACTTGTTACGTTAAATACCCACTTGGTACCATTCCATGAAGCTACTCCGCTACCATTTGTGCATGTTACTTTGCCTACATAACCTGCCGTAGTTGGAAAACTATCAACTTCTTCACCATTTATGCTAATTGCTAAAAGCGTATCTTCTTTTTCACTCCATTTAGCTTCTACTAAAGTTTCACTCTCATATCTTTTTAAAATTACCACACTAGTTATTACTACAAATACACTCAAAAGAAGAACTAGTGATATGTTTTTAATTTTCATTTTACCACCTATTTTCTTCTTTTATTATATAACAACCCCCCTCGTGTCAAATCCGAGTGTGGAAAACTTGCCGAGAAGTTACTTTTAGAAATGCAGTGGTAAACTTAAAGTAGACAACTGAGAGGGTTATGTAGACAATTTAT
>JAUNFS010000018.1 GCA_030524925.1 bacterium
CAAAAACCCCCTCTATTTAATGTCTAAAATATTGACAAAGTCCCGTGGAAAACTTGGCGGTGTGCACGAACAAATGTCGGCAACAAATTTTGACCAAAATCAGCAAAAAAGAAGTGATTTTTCTTCTCACCTCTTGACTTATCAATGTTACATTTGTACTTTGAAAGGATTCACTGCTGTGCCATCTCCTGATGCAATATTAATTGAAGAAACTAATGCTATTGATGGTCTAATACCAACATTATAACCAATATAATTTGGTATTAATTGTCCATCATAGACTCCTATAACATAAGCACCAGCTGAAAGATCTATTGTGCTTTCAGCTAGATAAGCAGCCGGAGACAATCCAGTCCAAAAACCAGAAGTTGCATTTTGCATCAAATAATAATTTGGCGTTTGTCCATTACTAAATACTCCACCAGCAAAAGTAATCTCTTCACCAGTAAGTAGTCCTATTTTTGCATAACCTTTTAACGCCCCATTGCCATACTTTGTATCACTTACAGTAAACTTAGATAACTTTCCCCCATTGCTATCATTTGGACACTTAAAATCAAGCCCTTCATCTGCAAAAGATAATCTTACAGCTATCATATAATAATTTGTATTATCTCCATAACCATAATTTTCCCCTATAGGAATTTCAAATGGATTAAATCCAGTATTAGCAACTACGCTTTTATCATTACACCATATTGTATCTGCAAGCTGACTTTCTTTAAATCCACTCTGCTTTGAAAGCACATTTGTATACCATTTATTTAGATTAGTAAGCATTGTACTTGGATTTGTATTAGCATGCGTTTCTGCATAACTGCTTGATCCCGCTTTTCCATACATCAAACCTACATAAGCATTATCATTATAAGTATCATTAAAATGTGACTGATAACTATCCCCTTCAAACCTTGCATAACTCAAATCACTACCAGTAACACTACAAGGTGTACTACTTGCTGGTGTATTATTAGTACTAGTTAAACCATTATAATTATATAAAACTAATTTAATTGAGCCATCTCCAGTTATTCTCACAATTCTCCAGCACATATTAGCATACTCTACATAATTGTTTTCAACAACGCCTCTATAGTAATAAGACATTCCATAATCATCTTCAGCACTAGATAAGACTGCTTCATTACTAGAACTATACTGAGCACCCGGTTTAGTAACAGTTCCAGTTAAAACATTATACTTCTTTATTGAGCCTAAAATTGTACTTTCACTCGCACTTTTCCAACCTAGTGGTGCATACTCATATATTTCATCAGGTGTTACTTCTATTAAGCCTCCAAATATTTTATTTTTATCTGCATCTTGTGATATATGATTATCTGGAAAATAGATATTTAATGTGTATGTATGAACAACGTTTTCTCCTGGCATAAAATAGCCACTACCTAATATCGTTCCTGTTGTGTTTGATCCTGTTGGTATGTCTTGCCATTCTTCTATATTAACTACTTCCCCATTATTTACTTTGCTTCCAATTAAAGTATACTTTAGTGCTCCACTTGAAAACTGATTTTGTGGTATTACTAACTTTATATTATATGGCATCTTCATATTTTTTGATGCATCAGTGGTATTAGTTCCTGTTAATGTAAATGTTTTTACTCCTACTGGGTCATACTCACTTTGATTACAGTAGTATGCTCCAGTTTGTTTTGCACACTCGTTTTTAGCTTGAGTTGGCTGCACATTCTCTGCTATTTGCACACTATTAGTATTAGTAAATTTTATCTTTAACTGACCTGCCCCTACTTTTAAAGTAGTCTCAGTTTCTCCCTGACTTATTCCTGCTGTAAAAAAAGCATATGTTCCACCGATTACTGCTATAAGTGACGTTGCCAGTAACATTATTAAATATGCTATCTTATTTTTTTCTTCCACTAATACCATCTACTCTCTATTAAAATTATAAAATATTTACCATCTTAATTCAACTATAAAATAATAAAAAAAGACACCAATATGTGCCTTAAAAATTATCTCTATCTCTCAAGAAAGGTGGAATATCAAAGTCTCCATCATCTATTTTTTTAGGTCTTTCAGCATCTATTTTATTTGGTTCATCATGTGGATCATCAAAACCCGTTGCTATAACTGTAACAATAACCTCATCATTTAAATTCTCATTAATTACCGCACCAAATATAATATTAATATCTGTATTACTACTTTGTCTTACAACCTCAGCAGCATCTTCAGCTTCAAATAATGTTAAACTTGTACCACCAGTAACATTAATAATTGCATCAGTTGCTCCATCAATACTAGTTTCAAGTAATGGACTAGATACAGCTTGTTTAGCAGCTTCAATAGCTCTATTTTCACCTACACCTAAACCAATACCAATTAAAGCAGAACCTCTTTTTTCCATTACTGTTTTAACATCAGCAAAGTCTAAGTTAACTAAACCTGAAACAGCAATTAAATCTGAAATAGATTGAACACCTCTATGAAGAACATTATCAACTTCCTTAAATGCATCAAGCATTGGTGTACTCTTATCTATTATCTCTCTTAATCTATCATTAGGAATAACAATTAAAGTATCTACATGTTTCTTTAACTCTTCAATACCTAAAACTGCTTGTTCCATTCTTCTTTTACCTTCAAATCTGAAAGGTTTAGTAACAATACCTACAGTTAAAGCTCCTAAATCTTGAGCAATCTCCGCTATAACTGGAGCAGCACCTGTACCAGTACCTCCACCCATTCCGCAAGTAACAAATACCATATCTGCACCCTTAAGTGCTTCTTTTATTTCTTCCTTGCTTTCCATAGCAGCACTTCTACCAACCTCAGGATTTGCACCAGCTCCAAGTCCACCAGTCATATTAGCACCAATTTGTAATTTATTAGCAGCCTTAGATGCATTTAATACCTGTAAATCAGTATTAGCAACAATAAACTCTACTCCTTTAACTCCAGATTCTATCATTCGGTTAACAGCGTTATTACCACCGCCACCTACTCCTATAACCTTTATCTTAGCTATTTGATCCATCTCTAATCCAAACATCTATTATCTCTCCTTTAATTATCAAAAAAGTATCCAAAAACTTTTCCTAATATTGAATCATTATTCACACTACTAGCACCATTTGTAAGTGCATCAATATCGTCATCAGTAAACATACAATAATCTTTATCTCTAAGTCTTAACTTATTATTAAAAGATATTAACATTCCTACCGCAGTAGAATAAATATTATTTCTAACTCCTAAATAATTAATTACACCAATTCTTCCTTTACTTCCAAAAACTTGATGTACTAAAAGAGCCATATCCCTTAATTCCGTTAATCCTCCTGATACAATTATATAACTAATTTCTTTCTTTGTTAAGTGGTTAATGCTCTTTTTTACTAAATTTAATATTTCACTAACCCTGCTTGACACCAAAGCACTAAGCTCATACTGATTTATACTTACCTCATAACCTTCTCTAGAAATCACTTTTAATTGTTTTTTAACTGACGCATTCTTCTCGCTAGCAAGTGCCAAATTTTCCTTTAAATACCTAGCATCACTTCTTTTTAAATTAAAGGTATAACAAATATCTTTCTCTACCTCTATACCCCCAATATTAAGTATCTCACTATTTATAAAAATTCCTTTACTTATTATATTAACACTTGTACTAGTATTACCAATATTTACCATTACACCATTTTTATTATTTAGACTCTCTGTATAAAAATTAGCATAATCACATAAACCATTACAAGTTATATCAGCTACCTCTAATTCACTTTCTTCTATCACTTTGATAAAATCATAAATAAATCTCTTACTAGATGTCACCAGTACACTTTTTACTGAAAGCGTCTTCCCTCTTTTATTAAGTGGCATCTTACATTCTTCGTCATCTACACTAAAAATTACTGGTTGTATTCCAATTAATTCTTCATTTTGAGGTATTTTATCATTACTACTATCTTTTAATACTTTTAAAATATCATCTCCAGTTACTACTCCTTCTTCGTCACTAACGGCTATTTTACCAGTTGTATAAAAGAATTCACAGTAGCTTACTGGTATATTTAAAATTATTTTTTTTATATTAACATTAATCTTATCATAAACCTCATTTATAAGTAATTTAATAGATTTTATAAGTTCTTCTTTATCAGTTATTACGTTATTTTGATAACCAGCGCTTTGTTTACTTAAACCACAAAGTACATTTAGCTTATTATTATAAAACTCTCCAACAACAAGTTTAAGAGTATCTGAACCAATATCTAACGCTGAATATATCTTTCTCATAAATAACCTCTCTTTATTTTTTTCTATCAAAATTATACTATATTACTTAACATATTTCAAACAAAATAAGTTGGTCTTTAAATAAAATTGTTGTATAATTTTAGTGGGTGATAAAATTGAAAACTAGTCTATTAATCTTACTTAATAAGTTAATAACTAAAACTTGTAAAATCTTTCATAAAAATGGAACTGTCTTTCCAGCTTCTATAACATTAAAAATGGATGAACATCTTCTAACAAAGATTAAATATCCTAAATATGTAATTGGTGTAACCGGTTCATCTGGTAAAGGATCTACAACTTCATTAATCGCACATATATTAACTGAAAGTGGCTTATCTGTTGTTTGGAATAGTTCAGGCTCTAACATTGTTAATGGAACTGCTACTTTAATTTTAAATAATACAAATACTTTTAGTCATAAAATGAAATGTGATGTTCTTCTTTTAGAAATGGATGAATCTTTTATTAAGAAAACCTTTGAAAAAAGTACTTTAACTCACTTAGTAGTTACCAATATTACTAGAGATCAGCCAGCAAGAAACGCAGAACCAGAAATAATCTTAAAGAAAATTATGAACTCTATTGATGAAAATACTACTGTTATAGCTTGTGCTGATGACCCATTTGTTAATAGATTTAATTATCTTTTTAAAGGAAATGTTATTAATTATGGTATAGATAAAACTAAATATGATATTTCAAAACCATTAAGTGATAATGTAGATGCAGCTTACTGTCCAATATGTTCAACAAAACTAAAGTATAAGTTTTATCATTATGGACACCTAGGTTCTTACAGTTGTCCTAAAAAAGATTTTGAAAGAAAAATAGATTATTTAGCAACTAACGTTGATTTAGAAAAGAAAGAAATGCAAATAAATAATCAAAATATTAAATTAAATAAAGATGTATTCTTTGCTGTTTATTATACTCTAGCAGCCTACTCTTTATGTAAAACTATTGGTCTAGACGAAAATAAAATATTATATGCTTTAAATGAAAAACAAATTGCTTCTAAAAGATTAAAAACTTTAAAGTTAGATAATCGCGATGTTGACATGTTAGAGTCCAAAAATGAAAATAATCTAAGTTACGTTCAGTCACTAAATTATATTAACAAATTTGCTGGTAAAAAGACTGTAGTTCTAGGTTTTGATAATGTAAGCCGTAGATATAAATATAACGATATTTCTTGGCTATACGATGTTGATTTTGAAATATTAGATACTAAAAATATAGACAAAATCTTTTGCATTGGCCGTTTTAGATATGATGTAGAAACAAGATTATTATTATCAAAAATACCTAAAGATAAATTATTTATCGTAGATGTTATAAACTTAATAATTAAATATTTAAGAGAAGAATCAGATGGAACAATCTTTACAATGGTCTGCTTTGATATGACAGAAATTCTAAAAAAACTACTAACGGAGGCTCAAGAATATGAAAATTAAAATTGCTCATTTATATTATGATTTAATGAATCTTTATGGCGAACAAGGAAACATTCTAGCACTTAAAGAAGCATTTAATAAACAAAACATTGACACAGAAATAGATAAACTAACTATCAAAGATGATATAGATTTTAAAAAATATGATATCCTCTATATTGGTTCAGGATCTAAAGAGAGCCTATTAATAACTTTAGAAGATATCAAAAAATATCAGAAAGACATCAAAAATGCTATAAAAAAAGATATTTACTTTATATCAACTGGTAACTCACACGAATTATTTGGTAAATCTCTTATCTATGATAACATTACTTATGAAGGTTTAAATATTTTTAATTATTACTCAAAAGAAAACTCCAAAAGACTAACAGGCGAATGTTTTATGAGATTCAGTGATTTAAAAGATGTGGTTATTGGCTTTCAAAATAGAACATCTATTATTCAGATTAATGATAATCATTTATTTGAAGTGATCAGTGGAAATCAAGATAATTTTAAATCTTCTTATGAAGGATATCATGAAAATAACTTCTTTGGAACATATTTAATCGGGCCTCTACTTATTAGAAACCCACACTTAACAGATTTAATAGTTAAAGATGTTTTAATTAAAAAAGGTAAAAATTTTCATGAAGATAAAGACACCCCCGAATATAAAGCATATAATGAATACTTAAAAAACTTCTACAACGAAAAGTAGAAGTTTTTTTATGAAACATAAGTTACTCTTGCATATCCATGTCCGGTATGTCCAGTTTCAGCTGTACCAGTTGGTGAAGTAAATGATGTACTTCCCGCAACTGTAGAAGCATCAGATAAATAATAAGTACTACTTAACAAACATCCAGAAGGATAATTAGCTGCAGTGGAAGATGTATAAATATATCCGGATCCACCACCGCCACCACGGTCATCATCACCAGAACTATCTGGAACATTACCAGAGCCGCCATACCAGCCACCGCCGCCAGCGCCACCATATCCACTATTTACGTAAACGCCACCGCCGCCAAATCCAAAGCCGCCGCCATAATATGTCACATTGTTTGAATTTAAGCCTGTAGTAGCTTGAGAAGCTACTGTATAGTCAGCTGAATATCCAGAATAAGTTTGATTGCCACCTTTTCCGCCAAAATTACTTATAGCAGTATAGTTTTCAGTACTGGATCCTCCCGTTGTACCACCACCATACATACCTTTTTTATTAGTAGCACCATCAGAGCCACCACCACCGGCAACAATAACTCTAGCATAAAGTGAAGTAGAATTAATACGAATATCAGTTCCTCCACCACCGCCATAATATTTATAACGATAGCCGCCGCCATTATATCCACCAGCACATATCGTAGAACCACATCCAGAAGTTCCGTTACCACCAAAACCACCTACGTAAACATATAGTTTATCTCCAGCTTTTAGTGATACAGTTCCCACTGAATATCCACCATATCCACTATATGACGTAGAAGACCTGTAGCCTCCTTGTGCACCCCAAACTTCTAATTTGTAGTTACCAGCATTTGTTATACTTAAAGTTTGAACACTTCCATCTCTTCCAGTAGTACCATTATAAGCAAAATCTTTGCGGAAACCAAATTTAACATCACATACAGTTCTACCTTCATCAACTCCACTAACATTTACTACCCACTGACCATTACTATAAGTTGCAGTACCAGTAGCATTAGAAGCAGTTGTAGAACCATCCTTATGACAAAAAACTGATGCTGAATAATCAGATGTAGTTGGAAACGAATCAACTTCAACCCCATTTACATAAGCATATACCGTTAAATCATCTTCATTATAAACACTAGTTATTTTCTTTTCTAATTGTAATGTATTGTAATAATAACCAGAATTCATTCTTAATCTTATATATAATTCACTACCATCATTAGTTATAACTACTCTTATATTTTTAGTTCCCGTAGCATCTATTTGTCCTTTAAAAGGATCTGTTGTTCTAGAAGAATATTGAACAGTTAATGTACTTGGTTTGGTTAAAGTACTAGAACATGTCGCATCAGAACAAACATCATATGAAAGTTCATAATTACTTTTAATATTATTCGTAGCAACAAACTTAGTATTTAACTTTAAAACCGTATTAGCACTTACCTTAACTATTGCTCCAGCTTCTGAATCAATAGTTACATTATAAGTCATATCCCTTAAACTTAAATTAGCAGCTACGCCACTAGCTGTATGCGTAAAAGCACTAAATGCTATATTTAAAACTAAACAAAAAAGAACTAACACACCTACGACTATGAAATACTTTGCTCTTTTATTATTTAATAAATTACTGATTTTTATCTTCATAACAAATCACCATCTATTCTAATAATAATTATAAAGAATTTATTACATTAAATCAAGTTATAATTTCATCTAAAAACAATAACACAAATATAAAAAACCAAACCATCTAGGTTTAGTTTCCTATGAAACCATAGTTATACGAACATACCCATTACCAACTTTAGCACAGTTCGTTGTAGCTTCAGAATTATAACAAGTAGTTGAAACAGTTTTTGTGCTTTCAGCACTACTAGCAGTACAATTATAGCAGTACATCACTTTATTAGATAATAATGAATTCCCAATATATCCAGAGCCACCACCTGCACCACATAAAAAACTAGATTGACCACCGAAGTAACCACCTCCGCCTCCGGAATACGCCTCTTTACCATTAGCACCTGTACCAAAAGTACCATTTACAATGTTAGTAGTCGTTGTAGTAACTGCACTTTGTCCTCCACCACTAGCAACTCTAACAGTTTGGTTAGAACTATAACCATTATAGCTACTTACGCCAGAAATACCGCCACCAGATCCACCAGAACCATAGTGATAATATGTAGTGCCATTTTTATAATAAGCACTTCCTCCTCCACCACCAGCAACAATTAAAATACTACTACGCGCATTTTGTAGTGTACTTAATATACCTGTCTGAGTAGAAACATGTGTAGCACCACCTCCAGAACCATAATTATTAGTACCATAAGAATCAGTTGAATAAGCACTTCCTCCACCATTGAATCCACCAGAAATCTGAGTAGTAGCAGTTGTCACCGTTTGTCCTGCACCACCAACATAAATATATAATTTTTGATTGGCATTCAAACTAACTACACCAGTAGAATATCCTCCATACCCAACTTTTGCAGTAACTCCAGAACCACCACCACTAGCTCCCCAGGCTTCAATTTTATATTTTCCAGTACTCGCAATATTTAAAATTTGAACTGTACCATCAGCACCAGTAGTTCCATTATACGCAAAATTCATACTTGTAGTAAAATTAACATCACACACTGTTCTTCCTTCATCAACACCGCTAATACTTACTACCCACTTATTATCGGTATAGGTGGCAGTACCTGTTGCATTAGCTACTGTAGTAGAACCATCTTTGTGACACGAAACCGTAGCACCATAATTTGAACTAGTTGGAAAAGAATCTACTTCCACTCCATCAATATAAGCGTATACTGTTAAATCATCTTCATTATATACAGTAGTTATTTTCTTTTCTAATTGTAATGTATTGTAATAATAACCAGAATTCATTCTTAATCTTATATATAATTCACTACCATCATTAGTTATAACTACTCTTATATTTTTAGTTCCCGTAGCATCTATTTGTCCTTTAAAAGGATCTGTTGTTCTAGAAGAATATTGAACAGTTAATGTACTTGGTTTGGTTAAAGTACTAGAACATGTCGCATCAGAACAAACATCATATGAAAGTTCATAATTACTTTTAATATTATTCGTAGCAACAAACTTAGTATTTAACTTTAAAACCGTATTAGCACTTACCTTAACTATTGCTCCAGCTTCTGAATCAATAGTTACATTATAAGTCATATCCCTTAAACTTAAATTAGCAGCTACGCCACTAGCTGTATGCGTAAAAGCACTAAATGCTATATTTAAAACTAAACAAAAAAGAACTAACACACCTACGACTATGAAATACTTTGCTCTTTTATTATTTAATAAATTACTGATTTTTATCTTCATAACAAATCACCATCTATTCTAATAATAATTATAAAGAATTTATTATATTTTATCAAGATAAAAAAGAAACTATTTAGCTTCTTCTTGAGCTCTAGTTTCTCTTATAACTGTAATCTTAATTGTTCCAGGATATTGCATATTATTTTCAATTTTTTCTTTAATTTCTCTAGCAATTTTAAATGAGGTTAAATCATCAACTTCATCTGGTTTAACTATTACTCTAACTTCTCTACCGGCTTGCATTGCATAGGTTTTTTCAACACCTTCAAAGCTATTACCGATACTCTCTAACTCTTCAAGTCTCCTAATATAGTTTTCCATTGAATCATTTCTAGCTCCTGGTCTTGCTGCAGATAATGTATCAGCTATTGCTACAATAACGGCAATTACACAGTTTGCTTCTACATCTCCATGGTGTGAAGCAATTGCATTTTGAACAATTGGTGATTCACCATATTTTTTAGCAATATCAAGTCCAATACTTACATGTGAACCTTCTACCTCAAAATCAATAGCTTTACCAATATCATGTAATAAACCGGCTCTTTTAGCCAAATTTACATTTTCGCCTAATTCAGCAGCAATAATTCCTGATAAATGTGCTACCTCTTTAGAATGTTGTAAAGCATTTTGTCCATAACTTGTTCTAAAATTAAGTTTACCAATTAAATTAACTAACTCAGGATCAACCTTAGTAAGACCTAATTCATAAACAGCTTCACTACCTATTTCAGTAACTCTCGTATTCATATCTTTACAAGTCTTATCATAAATCTCTTCAATTCTTGTAGGATGAATTCTACCATCTTTAATTAACGTTTCAATAGCAGTCTTAGCTATTTCTCTTCTAAAAGGATCAAAAGAAGATATAACAATTGCTTCTGGAGTATCATCTATAATTAAATCAACCCCCGTAACCGCTTCTATTGTTCTTATATTTCTTCCCTCTCTACCAATAAGACGTCCCTTCATCTCATCATTAGGTAAATCAATAGTTGAAACTGTCTGAATAGTAGTTACATCATTAGCATACTTTTCCATAGAATTAACAAGTAAATTCTTGGCTTTCTTATCAACCTCTAATTTTGCTTCTGCTTCTTTATCTTTAATATATTCAGCAATTTCCTTAGCCATCGTGTTTTCTACACGTTCCATAATTAAATCATGAGCTCTTTCTTTTGAAAATTTAGCAATTTCTTCAAGTTTACTCATTTCCTGTTTTAACAATTCATCCATTTTTGTTTCTTTTTCTTGGAGAGCCTTTTGAGCAGCAGTAAGATTTTTATCTTTAATTTCTAATAAATTATCACGATTTTGAAGTAATTCTTCTCTCTTATCAAGAGAATTCTCCCTTTGTAAAAGCCTCTCTTCACTATTTTGAATCTCAGCTTTTTTCTCTTTTACTTCTTTTTCTGTTTCTTGTTTTAATTTATAAGACTCTTCCTTAAGTTCAATAATGCTATCTCTTTTAGCTTTCTCAGCTTCTTTTTTAGCATCACTAATAATCTTTTCTGCTTTCTTTCCAGCGCCAGCACCAGTCAATATAATAATTGCATAAATAGTGCCACCACCAATAATTAATCCAATAAAAAGAGTTAAAATGGAAGCTGCATTAAAATCCATAATGTTCCTCCATATTCTATCAATAGTAAATTATTTTATAACAATCTACAATTCAATTATAAGATTAAATTAGATTAAAAGCAAGAATAAAACATCATGAGTAAAAATTAAACTTATTTACCTACTTTAATTAGTGGAATATTATTTGCTTCTCTAACTTTATTTTCAATTTCTATCGCAAGCTTAGGATTATCTTTTAAATACTGTTTAACATTTTCTCTACCTTGTCCAATTTTTTCTCCTTGATAACTAAACCAAGCACCTGACTTATCAATAACTCCAATTTGACTTGCTAGATCAACAAGTTCACCTTGATGACTTACACCTTCACCATACATAATATCAACAGTCGCACTCTTAAATGGCGGAGCCACTTTATTTTTTACTACTTTAATATTTGTTTTATTACCTGAAACAGAATCACCAGCTTTTATTTGTTCTCCTCTTCTTACATCCAATCTAATAGTTGAATAAAATTTAAGAGCTCTACCACCTGGTGTTGTTTCTGGATTACCAAAAAGTACCCCTACTTTCTCTCTTAACTGATTAATAAATATTGCCGTAGTTTTTGTTTTAGAAATCGTACCAGATAATTTTCTTAAAGCTTGACTCATAAGTCTAGCCTGAAGTCCAACATGAGAATCACCCATCTCACCTTCAATTTCTGCCTGCGGCACTAAAGCAGCAACTGAATCTATTACAACAATATTTACAGCTTCACTTTTAACAAGAGCATCACAAATTTCTAAAGCTTGTTCTCCAGTATCTGGTTGACTTAATAAAAGCTCATCAATGTTTACACCTAATTTTTTAGCATAAACAGGGTCCAATGCATGCTCTGCATCAATAAATGCAGCTGTCCCACCAGCTTTTTGTACCTCAGCAATCGCATGAAGTGCAATTGTCGTCTTACCACTAGACTCAGGTCCATAAATTTCTATAATTCTTCCCTTAGGATATCCTCCAACCCCTAAAGCTATATCTAAAGTAAGTGATCCTGAAGATGTAACATCAATATTCATATGATCACTACTACCAAGTTTCATAATAGCACCTTTACCGAATTGTCTTTCAATATCAGCCATTACTTGTTCTAAAGCTTTACTCTTTTCTTTTGTTTCAATCGTTTTCAAGTTATTTCACCATTCCTTTTCCCTACAACATCATTTTATAATAGAGAAAAATAAAAGTCAAGAACTTTTTCAAACAAATGTATGACAAATTTTTAAAATTTGTAAAAACAAAAAAAAGACTTAAAAATTAAGCCTTAATCTACTGTTTTAAATACTTTTTATTAGCCATAAAATACTGAATTCCTGAATAAACAGATAAAATAGTTGCAATAATAACCATATAATAACCTAAATTAAATCCAACCAAACTAAATGGTAAATCAGAAAAGAAAACAAAACTTACACCAGTCATCATAAACACTGTCTTTAATTTTCCCCATAAACTAGCAGCAACTACATTGCCTTTTGATCCAGCAATCATCTTAATACAATCAACCGCTGTATCTCTAGTTATAATTACCACAGGAATAATTACCGGAATAACACCGTCACAAGCTAAAATGATCAAAACACCATTAACTAATATCTTATCAGCAATTGCATCCATTACTTTTCCTAAATCGGTAACTAAGCCTCTTTTTCTAGCAATATTGCCATCTAAAAAATCAGTAACACTTGCAATTATAAAAAGAACACCACAAATAATATATTTTAAACTAATTGTAATCTTTCCAGCAATTAAATATTCTGGAATATCCACACCTACATCATAAAAAGGAAAAATCATTAAGATCAAAACGAAAACAGACAATATTATTCTTCCTAAAGTAATTTTATTTGGTAAATTCATACAAGCCTCCTACAAAAAAGTAATCATATTAGCACTTCCCATAGTTATTTGTTTAACACTCCAAATAACTGCTAAAATAACTAATATAAATATAATTATTAAAGTAATTACAAATTGCTTATTATCCTTAATCGGTGCAAGTTTAGTATAAGGTGAAGCTATTCTATCACTTAAAGCTTCCTCCTTCTCTTTTTCTCTAACTGCTTTTTCTATCTCATCCATCGGAATTTTAGAAGTTTTTTCAAACATAAATTCATTAAACTTATCTATAACTTCTTTATAATCCAAACCCAAATACTTAGCATACGACTCCAAATACTCCTTAAGCTCAAATATATCTTTAAAAGAACCAATGTTTCCATCTTCTATTTGTTCCAAATAAAGCTTGGATATCTCTAAATCTTTACTAACTTCATCTAAAGTTAACCCTGACATTTCTCTAGTACTTTTAAGTACTTCACTAATCTCGTTTATAAATGTCAACTCCTAACTAATATAAAAAATAAATAATACTTAATAAGCCATGTTCTGTACCTATTTCTAGGTGGCAAACATTTATCTTACAAAATTGCATCTTTTAATAGCTTCATTTCGCCTTAAAAAACTCCCCTACCATAATTTGGGTTTCTCACTCACGGGGTTTACCACGTTCCACCTTACTCATTTCTAAGTAAACTCGTCTCTATGGCACTTTTAAATTTACTCTAACCATAGTTTTCACCGTAGGTTATTTCAAAGCCGTTAGCATTAGCTACCTAAGGTTATTTTTTCCCTTAGCGTGAACACTAAAATCATCTCAGATTTTGTGAGCATGGACTTTCCTCTACATAATTAAATGCAGCGTTTGCCTAAAATATTAATTATTTTTACCGTAAACTATTTTCTCTAAATTAGATAATCTTCTAAGAACATCAACATTACTAGCAGAATCATCACTTCTAACACTCATCGCATCCTTAAGCTTTCTATACTCTAACTGTAACTTTTTATTATCCTCAATTAAATCAAGATTATCCTTTTCAAGTTTTTTTATTGCACGTAAGAACTCAGTATAATCCCTTATAACCATATCAAGAAATTTATCAACTTCTTGCATACGATAACCTCTAGCATCAATTTTAAACTCTTTTTCCAAAATCTCCTCAGGGGTTAAATATAGTTTATCTTCAATCATACAACCAACCTTCTTACTAGATATATTTTATTATTTGTTATCTATTTTGTCAAGGTATCTTTTAATGCTACTAGTCATTCTAAACAATCTAAAACTATCAACTTTTTCCGTAAGTTCATCAAATATATTTATCATAATCATCACAATAATACTATAACAAAAAACTCAAATAAATTTATAAATTCGTCAATTTATATCAAAATAATTAAGCATTGAATTAGCAAGCGTCTCCCCAATTAACTTTTTATTACTCATAATCCACAAAGCATCCTCTTTATAATCATGATGAGCTACCTCAACCAGTATTCCAAAAGGAAAATAATTATCATTTGCTTCACCCAATGCCCCATTAGCATACTTAACCCCTCTATTAGCTTTTTCATCTTCTTTATTGTAATAAATATTAACTAAATCTTTCTGAATAATATTACCAAGAGAATAAGAAAAACTTCCTTGCTCATCTATCCAAGTCTCAATACCATAAGTCGTATGACTACCACTAGCATTAGAATGAATTGCTAACTTAAAATCACAATTATAATACTTAGCTTCGCTATTCCATAAATTAATATTTCCATTAGGATTATTACGATATACTTTTACTCCCTTATTTTTTAAAGCCTCCTCAACATAATCGGTTAAATCATTCATCTCTGCCATTTCATTAGTATATCCTACACTTCTTACCCCAATATTACCATCTTGATTAGAAGGAGATAAATATATTCTATACTCTTGTTTTTGCCCAACATTAATACTAAACTCACTAACAATACTATTATTCATCTTCGGATCTTTAACAACACTCTTTATCATGAAATTTTGATTAGCTTCAATTGGCTCAGTATATTTAATTCCATAAGTATTAGGATCTTTACCATCTAAAGTATAATAAATATCACCACTCTTATTAGGATTAATTAACTCTAACTTAGTTCCTTTCTTAACCGCTTTTGGATATTTATTTAAATAAGCTGGCTTCAAAGTATCCTTTTCATTCATCGTAAAAGAAATAGTATCTTCTTTTGTATAATCACTATAATCTTTATAAGTACCCTTAATCTTTAAAGTATAAGTCTCACTCTTTCTAAAAAAATCCGAACTAATAATTGCTCTTTTATTTCTAAGAGTCTTTTCTTTAATTAAGCTATTACCTTTATATATTTGTAAAACATAACTATCCGCATTATCGCCGCCCTCATACTTAAAAACCACATCATTATAATCCAAAGTAGTCGCATTCTCTGGCGATAGAATCTTAATATCACCAACCGGCGACATATTACTATAAAGATCTATTGTATTAATAACATTATTGCCATCAAATAATTTAACAGTAAGCTTTTGCTGCATATTAGTAAATAAATTTTTAGTTATAATATATGTATTACTAGTAACACTATCATCCTTTATCTTATAATCATCATCATAAATACCTATTGTATAATTCTTATGGGTTAAATCTCCATCTATTAATAACTCATAATCACTATCATTTGTTAATACTAGATTATTATCTTTACTAAATGTAGGCTCTCTATAAGTAAACTCATAAGGATTATTAACGCTAATGGACTGCCCTGTCTTATCATAAGCATAAACTACTAACTTATATTTTTGATCATACTCAATATTAGGTAAATCAATCGTTACACTAGTATCAGTTACATTCTTACTATAAAATATCCCATTATTCTCATTATAAATAATAATATCATAATTTGTAGCTGCCTTAACTTTTTCAAAACGTACTTTATATTTAGTACTCGTATTATCAACACTAATTATATTAAAGTTCTTTAATATCTTATCACTATTTAATAATACTAAAGAAACTATTAACGTTGAAACAATAAAAGTTAATAAAACTCCAAATATATAAACAATATACTTCTTCATAGCCACCTCTATGATTAATTATATAATAAATAAGTCACAAAAAAAAGACCTAGAGGTCTTAAAAATTCTTAAATAAATTCTTACTATGAACAACAAAATATCCACAAGCAGTAATTAAAGTAATTAAACCAAGTGGTAAGAAATAATCTTCTACACCAGTATCAACATTTTGTTCAGGCTTCTTAGTAGTAGTCTTAGAATTATTACAAATAATATACTCTTTCTTTACAACAATAACTGGTCTTACAGCACACTTTGGATTATTAGTAGGATCTCCAATAGACTTACTAACTAAAGACGCATAAACAACATCATCACCACTACCAGTAGCACTTTCATTTCTTGTAACACAATATACTTTAGGACTATCAGTAGTAGAATCACTAGCAGCAGATTGTGTCCAGTAATTGTAATCTTCAGGTAGTAAAGCCGCTCCAACAACAAGAGGTGACAACCAAGCATACTTTTTCTTAATATCTTTATCTATCCCTAAAGCTTGTAAATCTTCTACAGTAAGCAATCTTCTATCTACAACTCTCCACGACTTAGTACCCTCTATCAAAGAATTATTAATATAAGCATTTTCTCTAACAGTTGTAGCATCATGAGTTCCAATCATTGTCTCATCATAAATAGAAGGACTTACTGGTAACCCATCACTTCTTTTATCAGTTACAGTACCATCAGCAATCGCTGTAACCGTTTCTTCTCCTGCCTTGCTTTCCTTTAATACATGAAATCCTTTACCTATCTCTGTATCATTTTCTGTAAGTGCTACTGAAATTGAATCACCAACATCAAAAGTTTCACTAACAGCCATCGCATTTACAGAAAAAGGTGCAAGTACAATAAATAAAAACAATACTAACTTCTTCATTTCTAATCTCCCTTTTTTATTTTACCTATTATTACAATAAATATAACATAAAAATAAATAATGAGCAATAATTTTAATTTACTTATTAACACTTTCATGATATATTTAACTAAAGAATAAAGGTGGTAAATCATGAAGAAAAAAAATATTTCATATCTATTAGTACTAAGTTTTTTAATGCTACTATGCTTAATATTCAGTAATAAAGAAGTTTATATAGCAAAAAATCTTATAATAAATTTATCAATCGTAATATACCCAATAACTTTTTTAATAACCGGACTAATTACTAAAGAAGGTGGAATAAAAGAAAGCAAAAAATCCTTAAAACTAACATTTCTTATAATCTTAATCTTCTACTTAATTACCTCTATCTTATGCACTATTAATAGTACAACAAACAGTAATGATATAAGTACAAGCTTAAGAGAAGTATTTACTCCAAATTATTTTAGTATTTATGATTTAACACTTTACTATCCAGACTTAATAAACTTATTTACTATGCTTATCGTATTTTATCTAAGTCATAACATTTTTATAATTCTATACGATATTTGCAAAAACTATGTCAGCATATTCTTAACATTCGTTATCGCAATTTTAATATCAGGATTTATTGATCAAATGTTATACGTTTCTTTTACGACTATATTTAATGGCCTAAACACAAAACTTGAATTAGTAAGCTATGTAAAACATCTAACCGCAAACTTTATAATTACTATTTTCACATCACTAATATTATCAATAATATTTCCAATCATCACAAAGAAGAACTAATCTTCTTTTTTTATTTAACAAAAAAAGAATGAACATTATTCACTCTTCCTACTAAATATTTTTTTCTTCTTTTCTTTAGCACCATCATCTTTTGGTAATGCATCCTTACGAGATAAATTTAATCTACCTCTATTATCATATCCCGTTGCTTTAACAAGAATTTCATCGCCAACCTTTACAACATCACTAGGTTTATTTACTCTCTCATTAGCAAGCTGAGAAACATGTACCATTCCTTCACAGCCTTCCCATAAAGAAACGAAACATCCAAAATCTTCAACCTTAGTAACTTTACCAGTGTAAACCTCACCAATAGCTACCTCTCTAGTAATATCTTTAATACGCTTAGCAGTTCTAGCAATAACATCAGCATCTGTATGGTAAACAATTACTCTTCCATCATCTTCTAAATCTACCTTTACAGCATCCTTATCATTAACAGTTTTTACACCCTCTGGTGAGCACTCTAAAATAATCTTAGTAATCATTTCACCACCACGGCCAATAACATCTCTTATCTTATCAGGATTAATACTAAATGTTTCAATCTTAGGTGCATATTTTGATAACTCTTTTCTTGGTTCATCTATTACACTCTTCATTAAATCTAAAATTTCTAAACGAGCCTTCTTAGCTTGTGCTAATGCTTCTTTTAAAATCGTTTTAGTAACACCTTTAATCTTAATATCCATTTGTAAAGCAGTAATACCATTCTTTGTACCAGCTACCTTAAAATCCATATCTCCCATATGATCTTCAATACCTTGAATATCAGTTAAAATAGAATACTTTTTACCTTTAGTAATTAATCCCATCGCAATTCCAGCAACTGGTGCCTTTATTGGAACTCCAGCAGCCATTAAACTTAAACAACCTGCACAAATACTTGCTTGTGATGATGAACCATTACTCTCTAATATTTCACTTACAACTCTAATAGTGTATGGAAAATCCTCTTCTGAAGGAATAACTTGAAGTAGTGCTCTTTCTCCTAAAGCTCCATGACCAATTTCTCTTCTACCAGGAGAACCATATCTACCAGTTTCACCTACACTAAAGTTAGGAAAATTATAATGAAGCATAAACCTTTTAGAATCTTCTAAACCTAAACCATCTAATATTTGATGTTCACCTAAAGCACCTAATGTGGTAGTAGCTAATGCTTGAGTTTGTCCTCTAGTAAACACAGCTGAACCATGAGTTCTAGGAAGTAAATCAACGTAAGCAGAAAGTGGTCTTATCTCATCTAACTTTCTACCATCAGGTCTAACATGTTTCTCAGTAATTAAATCACGAACAACTTCGCCTTCAACGCCATTTACTACTTTTCTAACTATTTTTTCAATATCTTCATTATCAGGATATTTCTCCACAAAATACTCAACGGTCTTTTCTTTAACCTCTTCTATCTTTGCATAAGAAGTAAGCTTATCTTTTATTTGAACAGCAGCAAGCATATCATCTGAAGAATATTGTTTAATCTCTTTTTCTAAATCGCTATCAATAGTAGCAAGTGTAATTTCTGCTTTTTCTTTACCCACTACTTCAATAATGCTTTCTTGAAATTCACATAATTCTTTAATATGCTTTTGTCCAAAAGTTAAAGCCTCAATCATATCACTTTCACTTGCTTCTTTTGCTCCAGCTTCAATCATACAAATATCTGTTTTTGTACCAGCCACTGTAACAGTAAGCTCACAAGCATCTAACTCCTCAGCAGTTGGATTGATAATGTACTTTTTACCAATTTTACCAACAATAACCCCTGCTACTGGTCCATCAAATGGAATATCTGAAATTCCAAGTGCTAAACTTGAAGCAAACAAAGCAGTAATCTCTGGTGAATTATTTGGATCAACAGATAAAATCGTATTAATTACTTGTACTTCATTTCTAAAGTTTTCATCAAACATTGGTCTTATTGGTCTATCAATTAATCTTGCAGCAAGTGTAGCTGACTCACTTGGTCTACCTTCTCTTTTAATAAAACCACCTGGAATTTTACCAACAGAATATAACTTTTCATTATAAACTACTGTAAGTGGAAAAAAATCTCCTGTACCCACTTGATTGCTCATAACTGAAGCAGATAAAACAACAGTATCACCATATCTAACTAATACAGCACCATTTGCTTGCTTAGCAAGTTCCCCAGTTTCAACTACAATTTTTCTTCCTAAAAAATCAAAACTAAATTCTTTCTTCATCTATATACACCCTCTATCTATAATAAAAAAAGACACTAAAAACAAAGTGCCCTATTTTCTTAAATTTAATTTTTTGATAACTTCACGATAACTTACAACATTATTCTTCTTTAAATAATCTAGTAAACTACGTCTTTTTCCAACCTTCATTAAAAGTCCTCTTTTTGAATGATAATCATGTTTGTTTTCTTTTAAATGTTCAGTTAGATTATTAATTTCATCAGTAAGAATAGCAATTTGAACTTCAGTAGCTCCAGTATTCTTTACATCCTTACCAAATTCCTTAACTAATTCAGCTTTTCTTTCTTTTGTAACTGCCATAATTAAATCCTTCCTTTCTAATAAATCGGTTATAACCTAGTAATAATTCGGAAGTAAATCAAAACTAAGTTAAAACTTCTTCTACATTATATTATAAAATAAACTGAAAATCAACTTATTTTTGTCTAATTTGCTTGCCCCTACTTTGACAGTTGTGTAAGAAAAACATTCTCTAGATAGCATAAAATCTAGT
>JAUNFS010000002.1 GCA_030524925.1 bacterium
AGATTTTATGCTATCTAGAGAATGTTTTTCTTATACAACTGTCAAAGTAGGGGGTATTTCTATTGGCTATATGGAAAGTGATGATACTTATCAATATCAAGTTTTAAGATTATATAAGTAATCTGTGTTATAATGTACTTGTAAAGGAGTGTCTTTAGTTATGAAAGATTATAAAAAATATATATTTGATTTAGATTATACTTTGTTAATTCCTGATTGGTCAAAAGAAGATGATTATTTTAAAAGAACTATTCCATTAGAAGAACAAGAAGAGTTTTTTAAACAAAAACAAACTATTTTAAATAGATATGAGTTAGAATTTCCAAAATATGATTTTAAAACATTAAGTGATTTCTTTAAAAGTTATGGATTTACTGTTAGCGAGGATGTAATAGAAGGCTGGATGATTCATAATGGAGAAACAATAAAAGATGAGGTTGCTGATGGAGTATTAGATTTATTTGATTTTTTAAAAGCAAATGGTAAAGAAATTGTAATTCTTACAAGTTGGTTTAGCGGAACACAGATACCAAGATTAAAAAGAACAGGTTTGTATGAATATATAGATAAGATTGTTGCTGGAGAAGATGCAATGAAACCTGATTTAGAATCATTTCAGCTAGCTATTGGAAATACGAGCAAAGAAGATTGCATTATGATAGGAGATAGTATTACAAGTGATAAATTAGGTGCTGAAAATGCTGGTATAGATTGTTATATAGTAGATAAAGAACATAGTATAAATTATTTATTGCAGATGGTTATAAATAGTAAAAATAAAACTAATAATTCTGCAAAGAAAATATAGAAGAGTATTCATTAGATGATGCTTATAAATATCAAGATTTAAGATTATATAAATGATAAATGAATTTTAAACTTGATATTTTTTTTAGGTTTTAAATGGACTAAAAATACAGTGACTTATATAATGATACATGTTATAATTTTAATGAAGGATTGGGTGTTTTGTGTAGATGTTTGATGAGGTAAGATTTGTTTATAGGTTAAACGATAGTATGCAAGAAAGTCTTAGAAATATTGATAATAAGTTAGGCAAAATTGTAATATGTGATAAACAAAAAATAGACAGTTTAATTACAAAAACTAAAGCTAGAATGATACATGCGTCTTTATCAATTGAAGGAAATTCACTTTCTTTATTTGATGTAGAAAAAATATGTGAAAATAGTCAAGTTAATAGAATTAAGAACGAAGTGCAAGAGGTAAGAAATGCCTTAGAATTATACGACAATATAAAAGGGTATGATTATAAAAGTGAAGAGGATTTTTTAAAAGCTCATTCTGTATTGATGCAAGGATTAAATAGTAATGGTGATGAGTATAGAAACCATGGTGAGGGCATTCAAAAAAACGGTCGTCTAATATATCAAGCCCCTAATTCATTATTAGTGCCGTCTTTAATGCATAGTTTATTTGATTTACTTAAGAATGAAAGCATTAATAAAATAGTTTTAGCAGCATTATTTCACTATTATTTTGTGACAGTTCATCCTTTTACAGATGGGAATGGAAGAATGGCAAGATTTTGGGTTAATTTAATTTTAATTAGTTATGATGAAAAGTTTGAGTTTATACCAATAGATGAGGAAATATATTTAAATCAAGGTAAGTATTATGAAGCAATAGATAAATCGCATAACAATGAGAATGCTAATGAGTTTATTACTTTCATGTTGGATTCTATAAATTTAGCTTTGGATAAAGTTATTTTTGAAAGAGGTTAAAGGGAATTTTTTATGGGTATTATAAAGTGTGCAAGTGGAGCGTCTTGCTGGCGAGGATTAGATTATTATAAAGAAAATAAAATAAAAGATATAAAGAAAATTAATGAAAAAGAATATACTAGTAAAGTTTGTGGAACTAAAGAATATAATGTATATCTAAATTTGGATAAACCAAGGTCTTCAACTTGTAACTGTGCTTTAGCTGATGGCAAAAAAATTATTTGTAAACATATAGTTGCTACATATTTTAGTGTTGTACCAGGAAGTAGTAAGGAATTTGAAGAAGAACAAAAAAGGTTAGAAAATGAATATTATGATTACCGAAAAAGACAATATGAAAATGCGATGTTCTTTATAAATAATATGTCACAAACAGAGCTTGCTAATGAATTAATATATATTTTGAATTATGCGCCCGAGTGGGTATATGATGATTTTGTTAGAAAAAATGATATTAGGGGTTAATTACAAGAAAGGATTTATGATATTATGACGATTAATTATTCTGATCAAAAAGTTATAAAAAATAAGAAATCTATTTTTTTAGCTGGCCCAACTCCAAGAAACGAAAATGTAAAGTCGTGGAGGATTGCTGCATGTCAAAAACTAAATGAATTAGGGTTTGATGGAGTTGTTTATGTTCCAGAGTATTCGTCTTGGAAAACAAAAGCTGATTATAATGATCAAGTAATGTGGGAAAGAGATGCCTTAACAAATGCGACGGTTATTATGTTTTGGGTTCCTAGGGATTTATCTGATATGCCGGCTTTTACTACTAATGTGGAATTTGGATATTGGCTGCATTCTAGTAAAATAATATATGATAGACCGGATGATGCTAAAAAAATAAAATATTTAGATTGGTTATATAAGGAAGATTATAATAAATTGCCAATAAACAATTTAGATGAACTTTTAAAAGAGGCGATAACACTAGCAAATAATTTATATGATGGCACAAATAACGAATTGTTGCCACTAAGTGAAAGAAAAATTTTAAAAAGTAAGTAATATAGGAATTGATGATTTATGATAATAAATGAAATAAAAACAAATGATTATTTAACAAAGTCTAATTTACCAGCCAGTGATTATGTTATAAATCCGTATGTTGGCTGTTCCCATGGATGTAAGTATTGCTATGCATCATTTATGAAAAGATTTACGGGACATCAAGAGACTTGGGGAGACTTTATAGATATAAAAAGATGTGATAAAAAAATTAATTTGAAAAAAATATCTGGTAAAAGTGTTTTTTTATCATCCGTTACTGATTGTTATAATGAATATGAAGAAAAATATGCTATAACAAGATCCATTTTAGAGCAGTTAGTAAAGTCTGATTGTAAATTATCTATTTCTACTAAGTCAAAATTAATATTAAGAGATATTGATTTATTGAAGAAAATAAAAGATGTAACAGTGTGTATGTCAGTTAATACTTTAGATGAGTCGTTTAAAGATGATATGGACAAGGCTAGTTCTATAAAAGATAGACTTGATGCATTAAAAAAATTACATGAAAATGGAATATATACAGTATTATTTATGTCACCTATTTTTCCCTATATTACAAATTGGAAAGAAATAATAGAGATTTCAAGAGATTTTGTTGATGAGTTTTGGTTTGAAAATCTAAATTTAAGAGGTAGTTATAAGTATAGTATTTTAAATTACATTAAGGAAAAGTATAGTGATTTATTTTGTAAATATATTGATATATATGAGAATAAAAATGGTGATTATTGGAATGATCTTTCTAAAAAAATAGAAGAGTATTGCGTGAATAATAATATAAAATATACTAATTTCTTTTATCATAAAGAGTTGGTAGATAAGAAGAAAGGAATAAAAAATGATTAATATAGAAGATTTTTTGATAGAAGCTAAAAAACAAACTTATGCAAATGAAAATGTAGAAAAAGTATTAAGTGCCAGAAAAAATTCTAAGGATTATGAATATAAAAGGGATAATATGGTGTATCATGATACATATTTTGGTGGTACTAATTTTATTGGCGAAGAAGTTGTTTATGTGGATGATAAAACATATTGGGCTATGAATTATTATGGTGTAACTTTAGATGAGACATTAGGAGAAGAAGCTATGGATAATGCGTTACGTCCTGCTCTTATGAATGTTGGTGTAGATAAAGATATAATTCCTGTAAGAGGCCCTAAAGAGATGATAAATGGTTAGTATAAGTATTCTTTTGAAGTAGTTGGTGACATTAACTGTTTTAGTGGAATTGAAATTATATATAAAAATGATAAGAAAATATATGAATTAAAATGCCATGGAGGGTTAGTTAAATAGCATGGCTGAAAAAACTGACAAGGGGGCAGAGATGAAGATAATTGGAGATAAATCTACTAACAATATTTTTGAAAATATTAAACATATAGATGAATATGGAAACGAATATTGGTATGCTAGGGAATTGCAAAAAGTATTGGAATACAAAGATTGGAGAAACTTTCAAAAAGTAATAGATAAAGCAAATTTATCAGCAAATAATAGTAATTCAACTGAAGAAGATTGGGTTGTTGAAATCAACAAGCCAATAAAAACTGGTAAAGGCAAAGAAGAGTTTATAAAAGACTATAAATTATCTAGATATATATGTTATTTAATAGTGCAAAATGCAGATCCAAGTAAAGAAGTTGTGGCTCTTGGACAAACTTATTTTGCTATCCAAACAAGAAAACAAGAAATAACTGAGCAAGAATATACTTCTTTATCAGATGATGAAAAAAGGTTTTATCAAAGAAGACTAACAAAGCAAGGCAATTATACGTTACAAAAAGTTGCGTCTTCTGCTGGTGTTAAAAATATGGCTGAATTTCATAACGCGGGATATAAAGGTTTATATAATGGAGAAACCGCTGATGATATTTTTAAAAGAAAAAAATTAAGATATAGAGAAGATATTTTAGATAACATGAATGAAGATGAGTTGGTCGCAAATTTGTTTAGAATAAATCAGACTAAACAAAGACTTATAAAAGATAATGTACAAGGAGAGAAAGAAGCAAATGCTGTACATTATGAAGTTGGTCAAAAAGTTAGAAAAGCGATCGCAGATATTGGTGGAAGATAATAAACTAATTATATATAAAAATAGTAATGGTGCTGAAGATAAAGCGTTAGATAAAAAGTCAGTTACCGAGAAATGCTCGTTAACTGCCGATGATGGGGGAAATTACTCATAAACCTTTGTAAATAAAGAATTTTTTATTTATTTCTTTTTGCATTTTATGGTTAAAAATAATTTGAATTATTAAAAACTTTGGGTAATTCCGATTGATGGAAAACTAAGATTTTAGATATAGGAGATGATGAAAATGACAAAAGATTTAATTATCAGAAGTAGTAGTGCGGAATTCTTAATATTTGAAAGGCAAACACACGATAAAGGAATTCAAGTTAGATTTGAAGATGGTGATTTGTGGTTAACACAGAAAGCTATTGGAGAACTTTTTAATACAACTAGAAATAATATTACTATGCATATTAATGATATATATGATAGTTATGAATTAGAACAAAATTCAACTAGTAAGAAATTCTTACTAGTTCAAAATGAAGGTAATAGAGAAGTAAAGAGAAATGTACAATACTATAATTTAGATATGGTTATTTCTATTGGTTATAAAGTAAATTCAGACAGAGCTATACAATTTAGAAGGTGGGCAACTTATATATTAAAAGAGTTTTCAAAAAAAGGGTATATAATTGATAAAAAGAGGATGGCAAATGGAGCGTTCTTTGACGAAGACTATTATGAGTCCTTGCTTGCAGAAATAAGAGAAATAAGATTATCAGAAAGGCGATTTTATCAGAAAGTTACTGATATTTACGCAACAAGTGTAGATTATGATAAAAAGTCTCCTACAACAATTAAATTTTTTAAAAAGGTGCAGAATAAAATGCATTTTGCAATTTCTCATCAAACTGCAGCAGAAATAATATATAACAGATCTGACTCAGAAAAGGAATATATGGGTCTAACATCTTGGAAAAACTCTCCTAATGGGAAAATTTTAGAAACAGATGTAATAATAGCCAAAAACTATTTATCTAAAGAAGAGTTAGAAAGTTTAGAACTGATAGTATCCGCCTTTTTGGATTTAGCAGAAAATAGAGCAAAAAGACACATTCCAATGACAATGGAAGACTGGGCAATAAGAATTGATAAATTTTTACTTGCAGATGATTTAGATGTGTTAAAAGATGCTGGAAAAATATCACATGAAATAGCTTGCGATAAGGCATTAACAGAATTTGAAAAATATAGAATTAAACAAGATAAATTATACAAATCAGATTTTGATTTATTGATAGAAGAAACAAGCAAATAATAAAATGAAAGGGAGATTAGAAGTATGCTCAATTTAGAAAAAGTAAAAGAAGAATTAAAAAGCTAGAGATTTAATTATAAAAATAATATTCTACCAGGGCATAGTATTAATAAAGTAAAATGTATTTATATTGATAAATATAAAAATATTAAAATAGATTTTAAATAAACAAATAATAGAAAGAAGTGATTAAAATGGATATGTATCAAAAAAGAAAAATTAGAACAGAAAAGAAAAATGATGATAGCTCAAAAAGTTTTCCATCAGTTGGAATTAACTGGTAAGTGGGAAATTATGAAAAAACACTATTAAACCCTTGAAAATAAAAGAAAAAATAAAATCTCTTTTTACATTTTAAACATATTTTTCCTTGAAAAGTGTTAAAAAAAAATAAATGTGCAGGAGTTATGAAAAACAATGGAAAGGATGTGAATTATGCTAGATAAAAACTTTAAAGATATTATTAGTAATATTAAAGAAGAAATTATAAATACGCAAATTAAAACTATGCAAGAAGTCAATAGTAATTTAATTATGTTGTATTTTAAATTAGGGAAAATTGTTTCAGAAAACAAACAATATGGAAATAATTTTACGAAGCAAGTATCAACAGAACTTAAATTAACTTTTCCTAATATGAAAGGCTTTTCTGAAAGAAATATAAGGTCAATGAGATTATTTTATGAAGAATATGTTGATGATAAAAAATGGCAACAACTTGTTGCCAAATTACCTTGGGGACATAATTTATTACTAATTGAAAAAATTAAAGATAAGGATATTAGAAAAATATATGCCGAAAATGCCATGTATAAAGCGTTAGGTATTGAGTAGGAGGTAAGAATTATGGCTAGAATAAGGAAAGATGAAGCATCTGGCTGGGATATATTATTAGTTTTATTTTTCTTTGTATTTATAGCTTATTACTTAATAAAATGGGCTATTGAACTAATATCTATAATCATAGTTGGAATTACAAAGTTAGTAACTCGGATTTCTAATAAGATTCAAAAAAGGAGTAATGAAAAAATATTACTAAAAAACCATTAGTTGATAAAGAATTAAAAATTGAAGAAAGTTTAAAAACACCAATAGAAATTAAAAAAGAAAAATTAGATATATTTGATAAAAGTATTTATGATAGTTTATTTCCAGTTCAAATAAGAAACAGAGGAGAAGTATATTATTATGAAGATAAAATCAAATATTTTAAGGAAAATGGTAATAATTATTCTTGTATTGTAAAAGGTAATGAAAATTATAATGTTAAACTTTCTATTGATGAAAATAATAATATAATAAGTTCAGGTTGTACTTGCCCTTATTATTTAGATAAAGAACATAATTGTAAACACTTATATGCACTTTTATATAAAGTAAAATGTAGTGAAAATAAAGACAAAATTATAAAAGAAATAAATAATCAAATAAGTGGTATAAAAACAATGGTAAAAAATACTACTGACTATATAAATAAAAATAAATCTCATTTTTCATATTCTGCTATTGATGAGTTTAATGATTATTCGCAGCAATATATTTTGCAAACAATTTATTATGAAAAAAACTGCTCTGAAAAAGTTTTAGAAGATACATTATTACAACATTTAGATAATTTGTTAAATATTACACTTGAATTGAAACAAAAAATTAAAAAAACATTAAATGAGGAAGATAGTGCACTAGATGTAATTAATTCTATGCCGAAGCAAAAAAAAGAAAATAAGATTGGTTTTACAGATTTAATGGCGAGCATTGCTATAGCAAATGAGATTTTTAGTAAAGAAAATGATGAGGAAGATGAACCAAAAAAAGAAAATCGTTCTCCGTATTCAGAAGAAGAAATGGATTATTACTGTTTAGAAGAATGGCAAAAAGATTTAGTAAGAGAAGGACGATTTGCACCTTGGAGTTTTCAAAAGAAGTCAACTTCTTCAGATGAACTTAGTGATAATCAATACTATAAGGATGATGAATAATGATAAAGGTGTATTATTGGTTAATTTTTTAAAAGAGGTAGGAATATTTTTTTATTATAACTTTATAAAAATTATGGTTTAAAATTAAATTTGAGTGAGTAAACAGGTGAGATATACACCTTTTTATTTTATTTTTAGTGCAGAGGATATGTTTTTTGAAAATTTGATACACATTCATTAAGTACATTCCTGTTAGAGATAGCACATTATTAAAGATACTTCTGCACAACCACAGACACAAGCAATGGGTGTAGCACGGAGAGAATATCGGTGAAACGGAAGTTTGCAATATTGATTTAGCAATTCAATAGTTTGATGAAATCTCGTAATGCGAAGATAAATATTTTGAGGCACTAGACTTTATAAAAAGACAAAACAATGATATAATATCATCTAGTTAAAGGGCGTAATTAGAAAGTATTTTTTTAAATTAAACTAAATAGAAAGAAGTGATTAAAATGGATATGTATCAAAAAAGAAAAATTAGAGCAGAAAAGAAAAATGATGATAGCTCAAAAAGTTTTCCATCAGTTGGAATTAACTGGTAAGTGGGGAGTTATGAAAAAACACTATTGAACCCTTGAAAATAAAGAAAAAAATAAAATTTCTTTTTACATTTTAAGCATATTTATTCTTGAAAAATATTTGAAAAATTAATGTATAGAACATAAAAAAATAGAAAGGATGTGATTTATGCTGAATAAAGATTTTAAAGATATTATTAGTAATATTAAAGACGAAATCAAAACTACACAGTATAAGGTTGCAGTACAAAGTAATATAAGTTTGATTTCAATGTATTTTAGACTTGGAAAAATTTTAAATGATAATTATAAATATGGGAACAGATTTATTGATGAAGTTTCAAAAGATTTAAAAATTGAATTTCCAAATTCAACAGGATTTTCTGTGAGAAATTTAAAATACATGAAAAAATTTTATTTAGAGTATAAAGATGATGAACTTATGCAACAGCTTGTTGCACAAGTTCCATGGGGACATAATATTGTACTTATGGAAAAAATAAAAGAGAAAGAAGAAAGAAAAGTATATATTGAAGGTATTTTAAAAAATGGCTGGGGAAGGAATATGCTTAGCATTCAAATTGACAATGGATATCATTTAAGAATAGGCGCTTCAAACAATAATTTTGAAAATACACTTCCGGCAATTGATAGCGATCTAGTTAAGTACACAATAAAAGATCCATATATATTTGATTTTTTAACATTAGAAAATGATTATAAAGAAAAAGAACTGGAAGTAGCAATGTTAAATAAGATTAAAGATGTATTGATAGAACTTGGGAAAGGATTTAGTTTTGTTGGTAATCAATATAAATTGTCAGTTGGAGAACAAGAGTTTTTTATAGATTTATTATTTTATCATTTGGAATTAAGAAGATATATAGTAGTTGAACTTAAAGCTAATGGTTTTAAGCCAGAATATGCAGGACAAATAGGTTTTTATGTAACAGCGGTAGATGAGCAATTAAAAAAAGAATATGATAATCCAACTATAGGATTATTATTATGCCAAGATAAAGATAGATTAACAGTAGATTATTCTTTGAAGTCTATTAATGTTCCAATTGGAGTATCGTCGTTTGAAATTGAAAAATATATACCGAAAGATATTTTAGATAAATTACCAACAGAAGAAGATATTAATCTACACTTAGAAATAGAAGAGAGAGGTGAAAAAAATGAGTGAATATAATGGTATGGGGTTTAATAAAAGCGTAATCAATTGGTATCCTGGCCACATGGTTAAAACTAAAAATGAGGTTAAGAAAATATTGCCTTTAATAGATATTGTTTATGAACTAATAGATGCTAGAATACCGTATTCATCTAAGATTAAAGATATAGATTCTTTAATTAAGAATAAAAAAAGAATTCTTGTTATGACTAAAAAGGATTTGTGTGATGTTAAAGAGACTAATAAATGGATAAAGTATTATGAAGATATGGGATATAAAGTTCTTTTAGTTAGTTTAAATAATAATGATGATTATAAAAGAATTATTGATGAATCTAATAGTATTATAGAAGAGATTAATCAAAATAGAAGTACTAAAGGGTTAAAGCCTAAAGAAATAAAAGCATTAGTAATGGGAATACCTAATGTTGGTAAGAGTACATTTATTAATAGATTAGCTGGAAAAAATGTAGCTGTTACTGGTAATAAGCCAGGAGTTACTAAATCACTTACTTTCTTAAAAACTAAATATAAGATGGTGGTTCTTGATACTCCAGGAGTTTTGTGGCCTAAATTTGAGGAAGAGGATGTTGCTCTTAATTTGGCGGCAACTGGTGCTATAAAAATAGAGGTATTACCGATTGCTGAGGTTGCGTATCATATTTTAAGTAAGCTTAATAAATACTATCCTGATAAGCTTTCTAGTAGATATGGGCTTGATAAACTTACTGATGATACTTTAGATGATTATAATAAGATAGCTACGAAGTTAAATATAGCAAATAAAGAAGATTTTAATAGGATTAATAATATGATTATTAATGATGTTAGAATGGAGTATATAAAAGAAATAACATTTGATAGGATTGATTTATGAAAAATGATGCTGGATTTGAAATACAAATTGATGAATTAGAAGAAGTTTTAGAAGAAGAACTACATGTTTTAGACCATACAACTTCAGAATTTTATGTGGAATTTTTAATAAATTTTTTAATATACTTGAAACATAATCGTACAGCGGAACTAGGAGGAAGAACGCCTGGGACTCTAAGAGGAAATTTAAGAGATTTTAAAGATTTTGCATTTTCTCATGGATTTAGTATTGAAGAGGTGTATATTATTTTAAAAAGATTTCCTAGTATACTTAATATTAGTATAGATAATTTAGAACAAAAATATAGATTAATGGCACTTGTAGAAGATGATACAGGAACACTTAGAAAAAGAAAACTATTACTTGCACCAGAAGATTTTAAAATAGGTAACGATTTGATTTATGCAAGATATATGCTGATGACTAAACTTGGATATCAACCAATTACATGGCGTAATTTAATTCATGATAGTCAAAATGATTTTGCTAAAAAGTTTGTAAAAAATGACCCTCGTTATAATAGACCTTATAAAATATTTAATAATGTAAGTGAATTAAGTAGAGAAAATCTTGTGAGAATGTTTCCAATGGATTTAGATGAATTAGAGGAAATATTAAATAAAAAGGAAGAAGTAAAAGAAGATGAAAAAGAAAACAATGGAAATAAACCTTTTGGAGTATGAAAATAATTTATATGATAGTGGCATAAAATATATTGCTGGTGTAGATGAAGTTGGAAGAGGACCATTAGTTGGGCCAGTTGTTGCAGCAGCAGTTATTTTACCAAAAGGATATAAATTAGAAGGGCTTACTGATTCAAAGAAACTATCTGAGAAAAAAAGAGATGAGTTTTATAAAATTATAATGAAAGATGCAGTTGCAGTAGGCGTGGGCGTAGTTAGTGCTAAAGTAATAGATGAAGTCAATATATATGAAGCTACTAAAATAGCGATGAAAGAAGCAATAAGTAAGTTAACTGTTAAACCTGAACATGTATTAATAGATGCGATGCCCCTTAGTTTAGATGTTCCTACTACAAGCATAATTAAGGGAGATCAAAAGAGCGAGTCAATAGCAGCAGCTAGTGTTATAGCAAAAGTTACTAGAGATAATATGATGTATGAACTTAGTAAAGATTTCCCTGAGTATGAGTTTGACAAACATAAAGGGTATCCTACTAAAAAGCATATAGAAAATGTAAAGAAGTACGGGTTACTTGATATTTATAGGTTTACTTTTAAACCAATTAGTGTTTTAATTAATGAAGGTGGTTTTCATGAAGGACAAATTAGGCAAACAAATTTTAAAAAATAGTATTTTATATAGTATATATGTGTTTTTATTGGAGATGATTGTTAGGTTAAATACTAGTAGTCATTTTTTTGATGTTGCAGTAATTAGAATTATGCTTAGTAGTATAATAATAGGACTAGTTTGTGGTTTAATAACTAGTTTATTTAATTATAAGGCGAAAAAGATAGTGATAACGGTTATTTCAGCACTGATGATGATTTATGCCTGGGTAGAAATTAATTTATTTACATATATGGGATTTTTTATGGGTGTTGGTAATGCTGAACAAGGAACTAAGATTACCGATTATATAAAAGATTTTATTGGTGCTTCTACCTTTAGGAGTTATTTAGTTATTGTACCATTTATAATTCTTATGTTATTTGTGTGGTGGCTATTTAAAGTATTTAGAATGAAAAAGTTAGAGAAAACTGTTTACTTTATATTTAAAAGAGAAAATAAATTAACTAGAACTTTAGCGATACTTTATTCATTACTTGCTTTAACTATTTTAGTATGTACTTATTATTCTACGTTAAGGCTTTCATTTTTGCAAAATAAGCATCAAGCTATTAAGAATACGACATTGTTTCTTACTAGTGATAATTCCAACTTATCAGTAAGTCAGTTTGGGGTATTTGCTTATGGTTTTAGTGATGTAATAGTTAATTTATTTAATATAGATGTTTCTTTAGATGATATTGATTATACTAGTGTAATTAATAATACTAATAATAGTTCAAATAATAGTCAGGTAGATAATAAAAGAGTTATAGATGATACTTACTGGCAAGAGGTTATAAATAATTCTTCTGATAAGACATTTAATAAGTTAAATAATTATTTTATTAATAGAAAGATTACTCCTAAAAATGAATATACGGGAATATTTGAGGGTAAGAATTTAATAGTTATTTTAATGGAGTCTACTAATGAGATATTTATTAATGAAAAAGAATATCCAACACTTTATAAATTATATAATGAGGGATTTAGTTTTAGGAATAATTATAGTCCTAGAAATAATTGTAGTACTGGTAATAATGAAATGACTAGTATGACTAGTTTGTTTACAATAAATAATACTTGTACTGCTAATACTTATAAGAATAATGTGTATCCACAAGCGATATTTAATATCTTTAATAATAAAGGTTATATGACTAGTAGTTATCATGATTATGCAGAGTATTATTATGCTAGAAGAACAATACATCCTAATATGGGTAGTATGGTATATCGTAATGTTAATGAGCTTAAAATACCTTGGAGTAGTGTCTATGAAGAGTGGCCAAGTGATGTTGATTTAGTTAAGACTGCTTCTCCTTATTTTATTAATCAAGATAAGTTTATGGTTTATTTAACTAGTGTTACACCTCATCAGCCTTATACAGTTTCTTCTGAAAATGGAGATAAACATTTAAGTGAGTTTGATGATTATAATTATAGTACATCAGTTAAAAGATATATGTCTAAATTAAAAGAGTTAGATGCTGCTTTAAAAGAGTTATTAGATACTTTAGAAGCAAATGGTAAGTTAGATGATACAGTTATTGCTTTATTTGCTGATCATTATCCTTATGGTCTTACAACTAAACAAATTAATACAGTTCTTCCTTATGATGTTACAGTAAATAATGAGGTTGATAGAACCCCGATGGTTATTTATAATAGTGCAGTTAAGGGAGAAAAAATAGAAAAGTATACTTCTATATTAGATTTATTACCAACTCTTTTAAATATGTTTAATATGGATTATGATCCTAGACTTTATTTAGGCACTGATATATTTAGTAGCGATGGTGGTAGAACAGTATTTGCTGATGGCTCTTGGCAAGATGAAATAGGATATTATAGTGCTACATCTGGTGTATTTAAAAACTCGGGAGAAGCTACTTATACATCTGAAGAACTGCTTTCAATAAATACAGAGATTCAAACTAGACAAAAGATGAGTGCTACTGCGATTAAAACTGATTATTTTAATAAATTATTTAAAGAAATAAATAAAATTAAAGAAAAATATGATAATATAGATGCAAGTGAAAGCGAGGGAGTTAATGACTAATTTAGTTATTGTGGAGTCGCCAAGTAAGACTAAAACTATCGGAAAGTATTTAGGATCTAAGTATAAAGTTGTATCTAGTAAAGGACATATTAGAGATTTAGCTACTACTGGTAAGTTTGGACTTGGTATAGATGTAGATAATGATTTTAAGCCTAATTATACAACTATAAAGGGAAAAAATAGTGTTATTAAAGAGCTTAAGAAAGATGTTAAAGATAGTGATTTTGTTTATTTAGCAACCGACCCTGACCGTGAGGGAGAAGCTATTAGCTGGCATATTAAAGATGCTTTAGGAATAGATGACAATAAGTATGATAGAGTTGTTTTTAATGAAATAACTGAGAATGCAGTACTTAAGGCGTTCAAATCACCTAGAAAAATAGATGATAATTTAGTTAAATCACAAGAAACTAGAAGAATGCTTGATAGAATTATTGGCTTTAGATTATCTAAGTTAATGCAATCTAAAACTGGTGGTAAGAGCGCTGGTAGAGTACAAAGTGTAGCTCTTAAATTAATTGTTGATAGAGAAAGAGAAATAGAAAAGTTTGTACCTGAAGAGTACTGGAGTATTACTGCTGATTTTAAAGATTTTAAGGCGGATTTAGAAAAATATAATGGTAAAAAGATTGAAATTAAAAGTGATGTAGAAGCTAGTAAGATTTTAAGTGAGTTATCTAAGTCTTTTAATATAGATAGTGTAGATAAGAAAACTAAAGAGAAAAAGGGAGTTATGCCTTTTACTACTAGTACATTACAGCAAGCTTGTGCTAATAAATTTAATTTTGGGGCTAGTAAAACAATGAAAATAGCTCAAAGATTATATGAAAGTGTTGATATTGGAACAGAAACAGTAGGTTTAATTACTTATATGCGTACTGATAGTACAAGACTATCTAGTGGCTTTATAGATGATGTTCATTCATATATTAAAAAAACTTATGGTGATGAATATATCGGTAAAGTAAAACAGCAAAAGCATAAAGAAAATGTTCAGGATGCTCATGAAGCTATTAGACCAACATCTATTTATAGAACTCCTGAAGCTATGAAAGAGTTTTTAACTAATGATGAATTAAAAGTATATAGTATAATTTATTATAGAGCTTTAGCTAGTTTAATGGCTAATGCTAAAGTACTAGCAACAGTAATTACTTTAGAAAATAATGGTTATTTATTTAAAGCAACAGGACAAGTTATTACTTTTGATGGTTTTATGAAAGTATATGATAGATATATGGATAGTGAAGAAGTAATACTTCCTGATTTTAGTAATTATAATTTTAGGGTAATAGTAGCAGAAAATATAACTAAAGAGCAGCATTTTACTAAACCGTTACCAAGATTTACTGAAAGCTCATTAATTAAAGAGTTAGAGGCTTTAGGTATTGGTAGACCATCAACTTATGCAAAGATTTTAGAGACTATTAAAGAAAGAAATTATGTTAAAGTTAATGATAAGAAGTTTTATCCTACGGAGATAGGAATTACTACAACTGATAAATTACAAGAGTTCTTTTCTAATATTATAAATGTTAAATATACTGCTAATATGGAAAATGAATTAGATGAGATTGCTAATAATCAAATGGATTATTTAAAAGTATTAAAAGAATTTTATAAAGAGTTTGAACCTTTAGTAAAAAAAGCTTTTGATGAAATGGAAAAGAAGGAAGCAGAAGAAACTGGTGAAGAGTGTCCTGAATGTGGTTCTCCACTTGTTATAAGAAATGGTAAATATGGACCATTTGTAGCTTGTTCTAATTATCCGGAGTGTAAGTATATTAAACCTAAAGAGGAAAGTGAAATATGTGCTTGTCCTAAGTGCGGTGAGGGAAAAATAGTTGAAAAAAGAAGTAAAAGAGGTAAAATCTTTTATGGATGCAATAACTATCCAAAGTGTAAAACTGCATACTGGGATAAACCAATTGGGGAAGCATGTCCTAAATGCGGAGAAATGCTTGTAGAAAAAAATAAGAAGATTAAATGCTCTAGATGTGATTATGAAAGATAGTATTGTTTGCTATCTTTTTTTAGTTGATATAAATATTAAAATGAATTATAATTGTTATAGATGATAGATAAGGAGTAACTTATTATGGATGAGAAAACAATTAATATTAATAAAAGAAAAATATATGTAACTTTACTAATAGTAGTTATTTGTTTAATAGGTGTATCTTATGCATTTTTTACACTATATTTAAGACAAAGTGAAAAAAATACTATTACATCTCTTAGCTGCTTTAGTACAACATTTACTGAAGAAACAAATGCTATAACACTAGAAAAAACTTATGCAGTAACAGAGGATGAAGGAATGAGTTATAGTCCATTTACTTTTAAAATAAAAAATAACTGTACTGATACGATATATGCTTATATAACGATTGATAGTTTAAATGAAGGAACATCTACTAATTTAGATAGTTCTCATGTAAGATATAATTTAAGTACTAAAGGAACTACTGATGGAACTAGTGCAACACTTAAACCATCAAGTACTAAAAAATTAGAAAATGGTCACAATGGCTATGTAATTAAAACTTTAGCATTAAGTAGTAACGAGGAATTAGAATATGATTTAAGATTATGGGTAGATGAAAAGACTACTGCTTCTGAAGGTTTAAGTAAAACTTGGAGTGGACAGGTTGTTGTAGTTAGTGATGCTGAAGAGCCAAATATAGATTGGAATTATACTGGTCAAGGGACGCTTTTAGCAGCAATTAAAAATGGCAATACTGTGAGTGACCCTTTGACTGTTCCTGGATCTGCAGCATCAACTTCTACTGAGGCAGTTTTAGCAAGTACACAAGATGATTATGGAACATCATATTACTTTAGAGGAGCAGTGGAAAACAATTATGTAGAGTATGCTAATATGTGTTGGAGAATTGTTAGAGTAACCGGCGATGGTTCTATAAAGGTAGTTTTATATAATTACAATGGATTGACTACTACAAACAATACTCCATCAAGTAGTACGCCATGTAATGTAACAGGTAATGATTTAGCTTTTGCAAGATATGAGGGTGATACTTATACTTCTAAATTTAATTCAAGTTATACTGGTAATGCTTATGTAGGATTTATGTATGGTGCTTCTGGTGCTAGTTATGCAAAAGCACATGCTAATACTAATGCAAGTACAATATTAACTAATCTAAATAAATGGTATACAAATGTACTTTCTAAGCAAGCAAATTTTAAGGACAGTCAGCTTGCAGATACAATATGGTGTAATGATAAGCGTGTAGTAACTGATGCTACGTTTAATCCTCGTAATTTGACTTTGGGAACAAATTATGGTTATGCAAGGAATGCAAATTATTATAGCGCCACTAAAAGACTAGTACAAGCATCTTCATTGAGCGCTGGTGGTACGGGGCCTACTTTAATATGTCCAAATGATAACAATGATGGAAAGTTATCTAAGTTTACTGTAAGTGACACAACTTATGGCAATGGAGCATTAAGTAGCTATGCAAAAGTAGGGTTGCTTACTGCAGATGAAATAGCATTTGCTGGTGGAGCTGTTTATACAAAATCAACATATTATATAAAGGGTAATGTTAATTCAAGTGATTGGTGGGCTTTGTCTCCGAGCGGTTACCTTGGCGTCGGCGCTTTCGTTTGGGTTGTTGTTGGTGCTGGCGGCGGCCTCATTGAACGTGGATTTGTTGACGACGGCTACGGCGTGCGCCCCTCTCTATCGCTTCAGTCGGGAGTCAAAATATCAAGTAGTGGGATTGGCAGTGCTACTAATCCTTATAAAGTTGTAATGGAGTAAAAAAGTTTTTAAGGCAAATGGGAGTACTCATTTGCTGTTTATTTAATATTAATTAGGTGATGTTTATGTCTAGAAATATATGTATTAAAGATGATTCTGTTGTTAATAAGAATATATGTAATTATTTGAGTCCTGATTATGTTTATATTGCTTATGATAAGAAGTATAAACTTGGGGTTAAGATTAATGATAGAGTTTTGAAAGAGGATATTATTTTGTCTAATGGGACTGATTTTATTTATAGTACTGTTAGTGGAAGTGTCTCTGGCGCTCGTAAAATGCTGGTTGATGGTGAGGTGCTTCCAACTATTATTTTAGAAAATGATTTTGAAGAGAAGACTAAGAGTTTGAAGAGCAGTGCTAGAAACATTAATGATATTGATTTTGAGGTTCTTAAGAATTTGGTTTATACCTATACAACTTATAGAGGACCACTTATTGGAGAGACTTTAATTATTAGTGGAATAGATGAGGATCCTTTTGAGCATTCTTATAGTCATATTATTAGTGATTATTTTATGGAGTTATTAGAGTGTATTGATGCTCTTTGTAATATATTAAAAATTCATAAGTGTTTTTTTGCGATTAAGAATAATGATTCTGATAATGTTAATAAATTAGTCAATTCTATTGGGACGTATCCTAGTGTAGATTTAAAGCTGATGCCGGATGTTTATCCAATAGGAATGAAAGAGATTTTGGTTAAAGAACTTGTTAGAAGCAGTAAATTAGATAAAGGGATTATATTTTTAAATGTTCTTGATGTTTTAACTATTTATCATGTTTTAAAGAGAAAGAAGCCAATTACGGAGAAATTAATTACGATTGGTGGTAGTGCACTTGATAAGACTAGAGTTGTAAATACTAAAATTGGTACGTCTATAAAAGATATTATAGATAATTGCTTTAAGGTTACTTGTGATGATTATATGATAGTGACTAATGGGCTTATGAAGGGTACTGAGGTAAATAGTTTAGACATGCTAGTTACGCCTAAGCTTAGAAGTGTATTTTTGATAAAGAAAGAGAGAGTTAGCTCTACTAAGTGTATTAATTGTGGGCTTTGTAATATTTATTGTCCTTTTGGGTGTGATCCCAAGGGCGATTATAAGATGGATAAGTGTAATAGTTGTGGACTTTGTTCTTATGTTTGTCCTGCTAAGATTAAGTTAGGAGGTAAAAGATGAGAAATTATGTTTATGATGATTTGAATATTAATAAGATATATAAGTATTTATTTATTTCTTTGATTCCACTTATAATATTTGGGGTATATAGATTTGGTATTTTTGCTTTAGTTTTTGATATTTTAGGATTTGGTATTGGCGTTTTGGTTAATTATCTTTTTAATAGAAAAGACAATGTGATTACTAGTGACTTTTATCCTTTTTATGGACTTCTTTGTGCTAGTTTGGTTAGTGTTAAGACTAATATATTAATTTTTGGGGTTATTCTTTTGGTTTTATTTGTTTTAAATAAGAAGTTTATTGATGGGAAAGTTAATATTGTTAGTTTGTGTGTGTTATTAATTATTTTAATTTCTAGTTTTATTAGTAAGGATTATCCGCTTTTAATTAGTAGCGATAGTGCTTATTTGGATGCTACTGATTATTTTCTTGGTAAGGGTAGTGGGGGAATTAATGCGACATGTACATTACTTGTACTTATTTCATATGTTTATTTAAGTTTTAAGAGTTTTTATAAAAGGGAAATACCAATTGCTGCTTATTTGACTTTTGGTGGTCTTAATTTAGTTTATTTGATTGCAAGTTCTAATTTTGATGGATTTATGAGTAGTTTTCTTGCTAATGGGATATGTTTTATCTTTGTTTATGTAGCTACTTTAAGTAACTTTAGTAGCTATACTAAGAGGGGCAGAATATTGTATGGAGTTCTTGTTGGTAGTATTACTTTTGCTTTATATTTTATAAATCCAGCTTTTAGTGCGTTAGGTGCAGTTTTTTTGACTAGTTTAACTCATAATTATTTGGATAAATTGTTAAAATAATTAGTGATTTTAGGCCTATTTTAGGTCTTTTTTTATGTTTTTTTGCATAAATTTACAAATTTTGTAATTTTTTGCGAAAAAAATAAAGGAAATTAGGGGGTATGGGGTAATATATTATATATAGAGGGCTTTTTTGGGTGATATTATGGTAAAGATTGCGGAAAATGATATTAATCAAATTAGAAATAATGCAAATATTGTAGATGTGATTAGTTCATATATTAATTTAGAACCAAAGGGTAAAAACTTTTTTGGGATATGTCCATTTCATGATGATCATAATCCAAGTATGAGTGTATCACCTGATAAGCAGATTTATACTTGTTTTGTGTGCGGGGCTTCAGGTAATGTGTTTACCTTTGTTCAAAATTATGAGAATGTATCTTTTTTAGAAGCTGTTAAGATTGTTGCTGATAAAGTTGGTTATCGTTTAAATATTAATGTTTCTACTGTGAGAGCTAATCAAAAGTATTATGATATGTTAGAGCTTGCTAATAAGTATTTTATTAATAATTTGAATGGTAAGGATGGCGAGGCTGCTAAGAGATATTTAATTAATGAAAGAAAGCTTGATGAAAAAGTTATTGATGAGTTTAATATTGGGCTTGCTTTAAATGATAATAATTTAACTAAACTATTGGTTTCTAAGGGGTATAGTGATAAAGATATTGTTAATCTTTCTTTAGGTAATTATGGAGATAGTTTAACTGATATGTTTAGAGGCAGAATTACTTTTCCAATATGTAATGATAAGGGAGAGGTTGTAGCGTTTTCAGCAAGAATTTATAATACAGAGTCTGATAATAAGTATTTAAATTCTAGGGAGAATGTTTTATTTAAAAAGGGCCATATTCTATATAATTATGATAAGTGTAAGGCTGAGGTTAGTAAGAAAAAGCAGGTTATTTTAGTTGAAGGCCAGATGGATGCAATTAGAGTGTATTCTACGGCTTTTAAGAATGTTTGTGCGACGATGGGTACTGCTTTAACTAAAGATCATATAACGCTTTTAAAAAGGCTTAATGCTAAGGTTATATTATGTATGGATAATGATAGTGCTGGTGAGAAGAGTACGATTAGTAACGGTGAAGCTTTAGTTAGTGCAGGAATTGAGGTTTTGGTTGTTAGACTTGCTGGTGCTAAAGATCCTGACTCATACATTTTAGAGTTTGGTGCTGATAAGTTTAAAGACGCTATTAATGGAGCCGTTAGTTATTTTGATTTTAAATTAAGTGTTTTAAAGAATAAGAAGAATTTAAATAAAGATACTGATTTGGCTGATTATATTAATGATGTTATTTTAGAACTTAATAAGAGTGATGATGAAATACTTAAGAGTATTACAATCAATAATATTAGTAAAGAGTATGGAATAGATAAAGATTTACTAATGAGTAAGTTAGTAAAGAAAGAGATTGTTCCTAAAATAGAGATTAAAAAAGTAAGTGCACGGAAACTTGATAAAAATAGTAAGATATGTGAAGCGTTACTTGCAATTATGATGAGTAATAGTAAATATATTAGGCTTTATGAAAGAAGGCTTGGATATATTCCTGATAAGAAATATAGATTAATAGCTAATGATATTTTGGCTTATTATAAGCTTTATGGAGAGTTTAATGTAGCTGATTTTATAACGTATGTTAGTTCATTTGATTATAGTGATTTGATATTAAAAATTATCAATAATATGAATAAAGTTATGACAGATGAGTTTGATATTTATGTTAATTATATTAAGATTTGGATTAACGAAGAAAAGATTAAAGAAATAAAAGAAGAAATAAAGAAATTAACTGATGTTAATGAAAAAGAAAGAATGAATGATTTAATTATTAAATTAAAACGGAGAGGTGAGGATAATGAAGAAGATTAAGGAAGTTAAAACTTTTGATGAAAGAAAGGAAGAATTACTTGCACTAGGTAAAAAGGAAGGATTTATTACTTTTGAACAGTTAGCTGATGCTTTAAAGGGACTTGATATTGATAGTGATGCTTTAGATGAGTTATATAATCTATTTATAGAAAATGGTATTACTGTTGTTTCTAATGAGGATAATGGTTCTGGTGGTGAAAGTAAGACAGTTAAAGAAGAAGAGGTTGAATTACTTACTGATGAGGATTTAACTAAAGATATTAATATTAATGACCCAGTTAGAATGTATTTAAAGGAAATAGGACGTATTAGCTTGCTTAGCCCTGATGAGGAGGCATCTTTATCTATTAGAGTTGCTGAAGGTGATGAGGAAGCCAAGAATATACTTGCAGAGTCTAACTTACGTTTGGTTGTTTCAATTGCTAAGAGATATGTTGGTAGAGGTTTATTATTTTTGGATTTAATTCAAGAAGGTAATATTGGCTTAATGAAGGCTGTTGAAAAGTTTGATTATGATAAGGGTTATAAGTTTAGTACTTATGCTACTTGGTGGATTAGACAAGCTATTACTAGAGCTCTTGCTGATCAGGCTAGAACTATAAGAGTACCAGTACACATGGTTGAGACAATTAATAAGATGGCTAGAATTCAAAGACAGCTTACTTTAGAGTTAAATCGTGAGCCTAGTGATGAAGAACTTGCTAAGAAGATGGGAATTACTCCTGAAAAGGTCCGTGAAGTTATGAAAATTAGTCAAGATCCAGTAAGTTTAGAAACACCAATTGGGGAAGAAGAAGATTCTCATTTAGGGGATTTTGTACCTGATGAAAGAAGCTTAAGTCCTGAAGAATATACAACTAATGAAATATTAAAAGAAGAAATTAAAAGCGTACTTTCTACTTTACAACCTCGTGAACAACAAGTGTTAGAACTTCGTTTTGGTTTAATTGATGGAACGAGTTATACTTTAGAAGAAGTTGGTAAAAGATTTAATGTTACTCGTGAAAGAATTCGTCAAATAGAAGCAAAGGCTTTAAGAAAACTAAGACATCCATCTCGTGCTAAGAAACTTAAAGATTTTATGGTGGATTAATGAAAATAAGTAATAGATTAAAAAGTATTGCGGGTCTGATTATTGATAGTGATAAGGTTGCTGATATTGGGTGTGATCATGCATTATTAGATATTTATTTAATAAAGAATAAAATTTGCTCACAGGTTCTTGCTAGTGATGTTTCAGAAAGTGCACTTGCTGGTGGAAGAAATAATATTAAAAAATATCATTTAGAAGATAATATTGAAACTAAAGTTGGTAGAGGTCTTGAGGTTATTGATGATGAGATAAACACAGTTATTCTTTCTGGGATGGGGACATCTACAATTGTTAAAATTCTTAGTAGTCCTAAGCTTAGTCAGATAAATAAATTAGTTATTCAGTCAAATAATGATTATTATTTACTTAGAAGATTTGTTATTAGTAAAGGTTATTATATTTCTCATGAAGCAGTTATTTATGATAAGGGTAGATACTATATTAATATTGTCTTTTTAAAGGGCAAGAAAAAGTATAGTGTTAAAGAGCTTATTTATGGTCCTATTTTGATGTATTCTAATAAAGATTATTTTGAGTATTTACTTAAGAAACATGAACAAATTTTAGATAATATTCCTAAGTATAAATTTATAGATAGATTTAAAATTAAGAAAGATGTTAGTTTTTTAAGAAAACTATGTAAAAGAGATAATGTATAAGTATGTTAAGAGATTTATTGATATAATATTAGGAATATTTATTTTGTTACTTATTTGGCCAGTTATTGTTATCATTTATGTTATTTTGAAAATAGATTTAGGTGGCAAGATAATATTTAAGCAAGAAAGATTAGGTTTAAATATGAAACCGTTTACAATTTATAAGTTTAAGTCAATGCTTGATGATACTTCGCTAAGTCATGATGAGAGAATAACTAAATGCTCTTTTATAATTAGAAGATCCGGCATGGATGAACTACCTAATTTATTTAATATAATTAAAGGGGATATGTCTTTTGTTGGGCCTAGGGCTTTAATGGCCGTTGATAAAACGATGCCAAAAGATTTTTTAAATCCTAAAAGATATACAGTTAAACCTGGGGTATTTGGGCTTGCTCAGTATCATGGCAGGAGAAATATTACAAATAGTGGGAAACTTAAATATGATTTAGAGTATGTTGATAGAGAATGTTTTTCACTTGATTTTAAATTATTTTTTCTTAGTATATTTGAAGTAATTGGTGAGATGATTAGTTATGTAAAAAAGAGCAAATGATGCTCTTTTTTGATGTTTATTGGAATATATAATAAATGATTGTTCCTAGAACACTGCCGATCATTGCTAAAAGCATAATCCAAACTAGGATTTTAGAACCAACGCTTTTCTTTTTTGATTTATATGCCATATTTTCACCTCTCGCTAAATTAATTATACTAAAAAAATTATTAAATTAAAAGTATTTATAACTTATTAAATGTATGTTATAATTTTTTTGATAGATGGGTAGTTGTTTATATGAATAAAAATGTGTTGGTTATTATATTAGTTTCTATTGCTTTTATGCTTCTTGGTTCTTTTTGTATTTATGCGAGTTATTATTTTAAGTTTTTGGATTTGCAGGTGTCTAAGGTATCGCTGATATCGGTTAATGGAGATAGTAATAGTTTTACAATTGAGATTGAGGGTAAAGGAAAAGAAGAATTTTCTTGCCTAGTTTATAATGATTTAAATAAATATGATGTTAAAGCAGTAAATAATAAGTGTGAAATAACTTTGGATATAAATAAAGATTATCTGGTAAGTTTATATAATGTAAAAAATAGTTCTAAAGAAGTTTATTTGACTGATTATATTAATAATGTTTTAGCTTTTAATTTTAATGAAGATGTTATTTATTTAACTTTAGGAAAAGAAAAAAATTTTGTTTATAATGAACTTTTGATAGATAAAGATAAGAATAAAGAGGATGTTGTTATTAAGAATGAAAGTGTTGCAGTAATTGAGAATAACATAATTAAGGGATTAAAAGTCGGAGAGACTGAGATATATGCTAAAAAGTTAAAGAAAACTATGAAAGTTGTTGTAACGGATTTAATTAGCGAGCCTTATCTTTCTGAGAAGAAAAAAGAAATTATTCCATGTAATCAATATAGCAAAGAAGAAAGTGAAGAATTAGATAAGATTCTTGCTTATAGAATTAATACGGCGGGTTATAAAACAAGAGCAGCAGCTGTGGCAGCAGCAAGATTTATAACTTTAGAGTTTAAATATCGCATTCCTTATTTTTACGAAAATGGTAGAGTACATGAAAGTGGCGTTCATTTTGCTGATGGTGAGGGACGTTATTATAAGACTGGTTTATATTTACATGAAGATAAAAAGAAAGATATTATAGCTTCTTGGAGAGGACCTGCTATATGGGGTTGTCCTCTTACTAATTTAGAAGATGAACCAGGATATGGTTATATTATGGGAGCTAAGAAACCAAATGGTTTGGATTGTTCAGGGTTTGTTTCTTGGGCACTACTTAATGCAGGATTTGATCCTGGAGATATTGGTGCGGGAGATACTGATTATAAATATCAAATGACTAAGCTTGGTAAGTTTACACCATTAACTGATGATTTAATTAAATCAGGAAATATTAGAACGGGTGATTTAATTAATTACTGGGGACATATTGGAATTATTATTGGAATAGATGATGATAATATATATGTTGCAGAGAGTTTGCCAAATTTAGGTGGTTTGGTCGCTAAAAGGTATCCAAAAACAAAAATTAGAAATACATTTACTCATGTTGTTTTAATGGATGAATACTATGTTAATGATGGTAATTTAACAAATATGTGGTAATAATTATTATGATGTTTAATATACTTAATTAGGAGAAAACTATGAAATTAAAAATTAAAAGTAGTTATCTAATTAAGTTTTTATTTGGATTTTTTTTGATTGGTTTGTTAGTGGGATTTTTTCTGTTCTTTAAGTTAGATACTGACGCTAAAGAGAGTGTAATTCTTTCTTTAAGTAATATAAATAGTGCAGTGTCTGATGGGCATCAAAACTTTATAGTAATGCATCTGATAATTTCTTTATTTTTAACTGTTCTTTCTTTATGCGTAATTGGGTTTCCTCTTGTGTTATTTTATTTGTTTTATGAGTTTGCTAGTTTTGGTTTTTTACTTGCGGGCTTAATTAAATTAAAGGGGTTTAATGGGTTGATGTTTGGCTTAGCCTCATTTTTTACTAATAAATTTGTTTACATAGTTTTGCTTTGTTATTTGTCTTATGTTTCATTTTCTTTTTTTAGGAAAATTATTAAATATAAAGAGCAGATGGATACTAGAATATTTGCTCTTCATTTAAAGAGATTAGGAATTATTTTACTTGCAATATTTATAAATGATTTAATTATTTATTTTTGGGGTAATAAGCTTTTGAGTATCTTTCTTTTTTTACTATAATTTGATATGATATATACGTGATTTATATGGAAAAAGTTGTTATTGGGATGAGTGGGGGAGTTGATTCTTCCGTTGCTGCTTATCTATTAAAAAAAGAAGGTTATGAGGTTATTGGTTTATTTATGCGTAATTGGGATGCAATGGTTAATGGGGATACTTTAGGTAATCCAACACTTAACGATAGTATTTGCCCTCAGGAACAGGATTATAATGATGCTTTAGAGGTATGCAAAAAGTTAGATATTCCACTTCATAGAATTGATTTTGTAAAAGAATATTGGGATTATGTTTTTAAGTATTTTTTAGATGAATTAAAGCTTGGTAGAACGCCTAATCCAGATTTGATGTGTAATAAGTATATTAAATTTGATTTATTTATAAAGGAAGCTAGGAGACTTGGGGCTGATAAGATTGCTACTGGGCATTATGCAAGAATTGTTGGTAATAGACTTTGCAGAGCGGTAGATTTGAATAAAGATCAAACTTATTTTCTTGCCCAAGTGCCTTTAGGACAGTTTAAGGATGTTTTGTTTCCGATTGGCCATTTAACAAAGCCTGAAGTAAGAGAAATTGCTTTAGAAGCTGGTATCCCTACTGCTAAGAAAAAAGATTCAACGGGGATTTGTTTTATTGGTGAGCGTAATTATCAAAAATTTATAGCTAATTTTTTAAAACCTAATCCTGGTGATATTATTGATGTAAAAACTGGTACAGTTATTGGAACTCATCAAGGCCTTATGAATTATACAATTGGTCAAAGAAGAAATGTCGGAGTTTCGGGTAACTTAGAAAAGCATTTTGTAGTTGGTAAAAGCGTTAGTAAAAATGTTTTGTATGTTGCTTTTGGTGATGATCCTGAAGAGTTATATTCTGATGCTTGCATAATTGATAATATAAACTTTATTTCACCTTCTAGACCAGCTTTTTGTACTGCTAAGTTTAGATATCGTGGTAGCGATTTTGAGGTTATTTTAGAGTATTTAGATAATAATGAAATACTTGTTAAATATCCGGAGAAAGTAAAGGCCGTAACGCCTGGACAAGCTTGCGTTTTATATTTAGGAGAACAATGTTTAGGCTCTGGAATAATTAAAACGGTTATGAAGGATGAGAAAGAACTTTGGTATTTAAATTAGGCCTTTTAAAGGCTTTTTTCTTGACTTCTTCCCTTGACAAGTAATCGTAAACTAGGTACAATAATAGTGTAAAAGAAAATAATTAAGAAAGAGTGATAAATAAAATATGAAATATTTAAATGATATATTACAAGAGTTAGGAATTTCAAAGGTTAGGCTTGCTAAGTATTTAGGAGTGTCTAGACAAATGGTATACAACTATTTGGAATTACCTAGTTTAAATAAATGGCCAAAGGAGAAGAAACTTTCACTTTTGAAGCTTTTAGATATTGAAGATGGCGATGATGAAACAATTTCTTCAATTAAGGTGACAACCGACTATTTAATGGAGGTTGAAGATAGGCTAAATCAAGGCCTTAAGGATAATTTACAAGGGGAGTTTTTAGATTTAAAAGGACTAAAAAAGGAAGAACAACAGTTAGTTAGTGATATTACTTATTTAATAAAAGAAAAACTTTTAGATAGTGATGATCATCAAGAAAGTTATTATTCACTTTTATATATGTATCATCTATTACAATCTATTGATAATATACCAGAGATTAAGTATACACTTGCTTATTTAAGTAAAGCTGCAGGATTTACTAAACCAAATGACTTTAGATTTAATGAAGAAAAACAATTTTCTTTTGAAGGAATTATCCATTCAGCCTTCTCACTTTACAATAGCGGAAATGCGTCAAAGAGTAGGGTAATAGAGTCTCATAATCGCTTTGTACAAGAAATTGAAATTCGTAATGAAGAAAAATTAAGTCGTACTCAGCAATTAAATACATTAAGAATTCAAGCATTAAGGGAACTTGGTTATTCAGAAGTTACTAGAGAAAATGCTAATGAGTTCTTAGAAAAACTTGCAGAAATTGAATCTAGAAAATTTTAGGCTAAGTCCCCTACTTTAAATTTTACTAAAAAGTAGGGGTGTTTATTTGCTAGTTAGTCTGTGATAATTAAATGTTTTATTAGTTTGATAATTATATATTAATTAATAAAAATATTAGTTGTAATGAATTATATAATGTAATAGATAATAAAGTTATAAATAATTGGTATGAAAAATTTAAATAAATTGATTTTTGATTATAGTTTAGATTTTAATCATGCTGATAAGATTAGTAAATATATGACTTTTTAATTGTAATTAATAACTTCTTATAATGTATATTATGTTAACTCTTGAAAATGAACAAAAAAGATAGGTATTATTATATCTATTGCTATTATCTTTATTATTATATTATTTGTTAGTTTATTTTAATAATCTATTTGGTTGTATGTAGATTATTTTTTTATTTCTATTCTTAACAATATGCCTATGTCATCTTTAGTTAATATTTACTAATCAAATTATTATTTTATGTTATTATTAATTGTTTATTTATTATCGTACAAATGTATATACTTATATTTGATTTATTTAATTGCCCTATTTTTTATAAAATTGATAGGGGAGTTTAACTTTGAAAAATTCTTGTTGTTGATAAACTATTTCTGATACTATATAATTTAATTAACATATATTTGGAGGATGTAACATGATTAAAAAATTTTTTGAATGGATATTTAATTTTATAGAGTTTTTATTCCCTGGACTAAAAGAAGAAAGAAAGAATAATTCCCCTTCTCTTTCGGAAAAAACTTATTTAAAAAAAGAGTTTTTATCTAGTAGTGAACTTATATTTTATCATAAGCTATTAAAATTAGAAGAAATTGGCGATTATAAAATAATACCACAAGTTAATCTAGCTTCTATAATTACTAAGTTGTCTAATAATAGATATCAAAGTGAATTATATAGAAATATAGATTATGCTGTATTTTCTAAAGATCTTACTACCCTACTTTTACTTATTGAGTTAAATGATATTACTCATGAACAAAAATCTAGAAAGATTAGAGATATGAAAGTAAAAGATATTTGCAATAATGCAGGCATTAAATTAATTACTTTTTATACTAAATATGACAATAAAGAGGAATATGTTGTTAATAGAGTTATGGAAGAAATAAATAAATTAAAGGAAATGTGATTTTTTGAAACTATAAATCTAATTATTATATTATAGATGATCACTTAGGTAGAATTCCTACTATGGATGAGATTGTTGATGCATTTGTAGCTTATTATAAATCATAAAAAGATGTTTGTTAGAGTAATTACTATTATGCCGATTATTAAGCCTTTGACGAGGCTTTTTTTACTGTATTTTTGACTTTCTTTGAAGATATCATTTATGGATATAGAAATCATTAAACCTGCGGTAAATAATAAAATGATACTTATCATTAAGTTAGAGATATATTTATATAAGATTAAGTATGCTAGTAAGGCTCCTAGCGGTTCTGATATGGCGCTTATTAAAGTAAATTTGATAGCTTTTATTTTACTTTTAGTTGAGTAATAGATGGGAATAGCTATGGCAATCCCTTCAGGGATGTTATGAAGCATGATAGCAAGTCCATATTTAATACCCATTTTAATATCAATAGTTGATGATAAAAAAGTAAGTACTCCTTCAGGCATATTATGAATGATTAGTGCTAACATATTTAAGATACCTAGTTTATATAAACTTTCCTGAGATTTCTTTTGAATCTTTTTATCAATAATAGAATTTACTTTGTTACCTATTATAATCATTAATAGTAAGATAATTATAGCTATAATTAGGTTATAGTTTTTAGATATGTAAAAAAAGCCTTCAGGAATTAAGTCAGTAATAGAAATTAATAACATAATAGTTGCTGAAAACGATAATGATATACCAATAAAATTATTTATTTTTTTAGGTTTTAGGTAAATAAAAAGACAACCTATCATTGTTGATAAGCCAGCAACTAAGGATACTATAAATGATGTTACAATATTATTCATGTTAATACTATATGTTTTTAACCAATTTTTACCACTTAATATAGTGCATTTATTTGAACTTTTATACCATACTATAACTAGGAGGTAAGTTATGAAAGCTAAAAATAATGCTAAAGCTAGAAGCAATGCAAGAAATAATGCAAAGTCTAGAAATAATGCAAGAACCGAAAATGAATGTCATTCTCGTTAGTTAATCACGAGGAAAGAATTTTTGATAATCATTTTTTAATTCTTGATTAGAGACATGAGTGTATATTTGCGTAGTTGAGATATTTTCATGACCTAATAGTTCTTGAATAATTCTTAAATCTGCTCCATTATGAAGTAGATGAGTTGCAAATGTATGTCTTAAGGTATGAGGAGAAACATTTTTCCTGATACCTTTTTTTAAGCATTCTTTTTTGATAACTTTAAAAATAAATTGTCTACTAATAGCATCTCCTCTATTATTTATAAATATAGAATTGATATTTTTTTTATTTATTTTGGGGCGATAATTATTTATATAATCTTCTAATACACTTATAGCGTAGTCTCCTAGAGGGATAATTCTTTCTTTACTACCCTTACCTATTAATCTAATTATACATTCATAAGAGTCATAGTTTGATGTTTGCATATTACATAGTTCAGAGATTCTGATACCACTAGAGTATAGAAGTTCTAAAATTGCTTTGTTTCTAGCGTCATAGGGACTTTTTATTTCTACGTCTAATAGTTTACTTACTTCTTCTAAAGTAAGGTATGTAGGTAGTTTTTTAGCTATTTTGGGACTTTTAATATTAGCAAGAGGATTTACTTTGATCTTTTCTCTTTTTTGATAGTATTTAAAAAATGATTTTAGTGAGCTTATCTTGTGACTGATAGTTGTGCTTTCAAAGTCTTTGATGGTTTTTAAGTAAGCTAAAATATCTTCTTTTTTAGTTGATAATATATCTCCTTTTTTAAATTCTTGATACTCTTTAATATCACTTAAGTAGGAGTTTATGGTGTTTGTACTATAATTTTTTTCAAATTTTAAATAGTTTTCATATTCTTTTAAATTATCAGGCATATTATTTACCTACTTTCTTTTATTATTATACATTTATCTTTAGTTTTTAGCAAATTTAATATATAATATTATTGGTGAAGAAAATGGAATTACTTGCTAATAAATTAAGACCGAAGAAGCTTTGTGATGTTATTGGCCAAGAGCATTTAATTGGTGAAGGCGCAATAATTAATAATTTAGTTAAGAATAAAGTTTTGTTTTCTATGATTTTATATGGGCCCCCTGGAACAGGTAAAACTAGTATTGCTAATGCAATTATTGGAGAGCTTAATAAAAATTATAGATTTTTAAATGCAGTTATTAATAAAAAAGAAGATTTTGATATTGTTATTGAAGAAGCTAAAATGGCTGGAGAAATGATTTTAGTTATAGATGAAATTCATAGAATGAATAAAGATAAACAAGATTTACTTCTTCCCTATTTAGAAAGTGGACTTATTGTAATTATTGGTCTTACTACTGCTAATCCTTATCATGCAATTAATGCTGCTATTAGAAGTAGATGCCAGATATTTGAGGTTAAGCCACTTAGTGAAAAAGATATTTTTAAGGGACTTAAAAAAGCCTGTGAGTTTCTTCCAGATATTACTATTTCAGATGAGACTATAGATATTATAACTACGTTAAGTGGTGGAGATTTTAGAAGTGCGATTAATTTATTAGAGGTTGCTTATTATAGTTCTAATGATAAGGTGGTTACTAAAGAGATAATAGCAAAGATTAATAGTAAGCCGACAGTGTTTATTGATAAGAATGATGATGGTTATTATGATACGATTAGTGCTTTTCAGAAGTCTATTAGAGGTAGTGATGTTAATGCTGCACTTTATTATTTAGGTGTTCTTTTAGAAGCTGGAGATTTAGAGATTATTTTTAGAAGAATGAGCGTTATTGCTTATGAGGATATTGGGCTTGCTAATCCAGGTATTGGGCCAAAAGTACATGCAGCTATTGAGGCAGTTAGATTACTTGGGATGCCAGAAGGTAGAATTCCTTTATCTGTTGTAGTTAGTGAGATGGCACTGTCTCCTAAGAGTAATAGTGCACATGTGGCTTTAAATAATGCAATTGGGGCTATTAGAAAAGGTGGATGTGGCAAGGTTCCTAGTCATTTAAGAACTAATAGTAAAGATTATAAGTATCCACATAATTATCCAAAGTATTATGTTAAACAGCAATATTTACCTGATAATTTAGTTAATGTTAGGTTTTATACACCAAGAAATAATACTTATGAAAGAAACTTAGTTAAAATAAATGGGGAGATGAAAAAATGAAGGTAGCAGTTATTGGATCTGGAGCTTTTGGTTTTGCGATAGCTCTTAGTTTATATAATAATGGTTGTGATGTACGTGTATGGTGTAGTTCTTCAGAAAAAGCTGATGCTTTAAATAATAAAAAACAAGAGATTATTAAGGGAGTTTCTATACCGGATGGTATGATGTTTACCTCTTCTTATAAAGAGGCCGTAGATGGCGTAAAAATGATATATTTGATGACTAGTGCTAAGTATATTGGAAATTGTGTTAAAGAAATATCTAAATTTGCTAATAAGGATGCAGTATATTGTATTGGTAGTAAAGGTATTGAACAAGGTAGTTGTGAGTTTGTTCATGAGGTATTTAAGAAGAATTCTCCTAGTAGTAATTATGCTGTTATATCTGGTCCTAGCTTTGCAGTAGATCTTGCTAATAAAGAGCCTATTGGTTTTAGCTTAGCTAGTCATAATAATTATACGAGAAAGATGATTGAAGAAAGTCTTGCTAGTGATAATGTTAAGCTTAGACCAAGCTCAGATATGATTGGTGTGGAACTTTGTGGGGCTATTAAAAATGTTATTGCAGTAGCTGCTGGTATTATAACTGGTCTTGGATATAATGAAAGTACAAGAAGCTTTTTAATTGTTGAATCTATGCATGATATTAAGTGGTTAATTAAAGTATTAGGTGGTAGAAAGAAAACTATCTTAAGTTTTGCAGGAATTGGTGATTTACTTCTTACCTGTACTAGTATAAAAAGCCGTAATTATTCATACGGTATATTACTAGGTAAAAAGGATTTTGAGGGTGCTAAGAAGTATTTAGAAGAAACTACTGTTGAGGGCTATTATACGCTTAAAAGTATCTCTACCCTACTTAATAGAAAAAAAATAAAGATGCCAGTAATTAGTTTAATATATGATATTGTTATGAAGAATGAAGATCCAATGAAGTTAGCATCATTTTTAATAAATAAAAAATAATTAGTTGTAGGAGGGTTTATGAATAATGTTACAAAGTCTTATATTTTAGAAAGAGTATTAATGGGAGAAAATCCTAATAGTTATATTTGTACAAATACTAGTAATAGATTAATGCGTGAGGTGGGAGAGCTTGGCGATTATAAAGATACGATTAGAGTTACGATAAGTGCTGAGGATTTAATGCTTTCTGGGATTGATAAAATTAAAGCAAATGATGCAAATAGTACAACAATCGTACAAGACTGTCTTTATGAAAGTTTGCTAGTGGCAATGGTTCTTAAAAAGGTTTTAGAAAAGTATCCTGAATTAAAGATTTTAGGAATTGATAAAGAGAAAGTTCAAAAAGCAATAAATAATTCTTTAACGACCGATGTAAGAAATATTAATCCTGATGTAATGTTTGCTAGATATCATTTAGATGCTTTTGCTAGACTTTTAAAAACTAAATATAATGCTAATATAAGTATAAATGTTCTTATTAGAAATGCTCCAGTGAACTTACAGAGAGTTATTAATTCTTATGTTAATGATAGATATACTTTTAGAACTGTACTGTTTACTGGTGATAGTGATTTATGTACATATTATGATTCTAATGGAGTTTTGCTTCAAGATGTACATGATTATCATAGTCTTAATTTAAGAGGAATTTCTTCGTTATATGATAAAAAAAAGAATCTTCAATAATAGAAGATTTTTTTTATAAAAATTTGTTTATTTCATTAAATTGATCCGTATGCTTTTCTACTTTGATTGTTTGAATCCCTAGATTTTTAGCACCAGTTATGTTTTCTGTATTATCATCTAAAAACAATAATTCTTCGGATTTTATATTGTATTTTTTCAATATATATTCATAAAAGTCAGCGTTTGGTTTTATTTTATGAATATTTGCCGAAATGATAATGTCATCTATATAGCTACTATCAAACGAATCTTTAATAAACTCTTCAATGAATGAAACATGATTAGTTGCTACAATGAGTTTTAAATTACTATTTTTTTGTTTTATTTTCTTAAATATTTCAGTATCTTTTATTTTGTATAATTTATTAATTATATTTTTAGTTGTATTAATAATTGATAATTGATCTTCGTCAATGATATTTTTGGCTTTTGCTAAATATTCATCATCACTTAAATTAGGTCCAAATAACCTTTCTAGTTTGTCTTCTACTGGTAAAAGATCAATATCTTTCTCGTTTGCTAAAACACCTACAAAGTCAAAAGCAATAACTTTTATCATTTAACTCCTCCTTTTATTTATTTCAGTATATCAAATATTTTTTATAATGTCATTTAAAATGTAACTAGCACATAATAAACCAGAAGTTGCTGGCATATAGGCAATAGTTCCTAATTTAGTTTGATTTTTAATTGGGGGCTCAGTGCTTGATACAACTTTGAATTTAGTTCTTATTTTTTCGTCTTTTACTTTTTTTCTAATGATTCTAGCGATTGGGTCGTTTGAGGTTTTATCTATGGTAGTTATACTAAATTTTGACATATCCATTTTATTTGCTGTACCCATTGAGGAAATTAATTTGTAATTTGATGCATTTTTGATAAGTAACATTTTTAATTTTAAGTCGTCACATGCATCTATTACGTAGTCGTATTTATTTTCTAGGAGAATATTAAAATTGTTTTCAGTAATAAATTCATTAATAGCTTTGATATTAGCGATTGGATTAATGTTTAAAGCTCTTTCTTTAGCTACTAGTACTTTAGGTTTGCCTATTTCATTTATATTACTTATTATTTGTCTATTTAGGTTTGACTTTTCTACTATGTCACCATCAACAATAGTAATATTAGTAATTCCTGATCTAACTAGCGTTTCAAAAGCATAACCCCCTACTCCACCAACGCCAACGATTAGAACGTTTTTAGTTTGGATTTTGTTAAATGATTCTTCATTAATTAAAGTAATAAGTCTTTCAAACATAATAATTCTCCTTTTTAAAACACATAAAAACCTAGAAAATAGTCTTAGTGATAAATTCCCGCGCACTCGCAAGGTGGGCATCACATAGAAGGCTTTAGGAGTCTAGATTAAATCTAGCTTTCTACACCACCTCTAATTAGATTCCCAATATTCACCATTGACGGATTTATATTTAACCATCTTCTAGGTACTTTAATTATATCATAGATTTTTAATTTGTTAGCAAAAATCACATAATTTTACATTTTTTTATTGCATTGTAACTTTGTACGGATTAGTGGCAGTGCCATCACCAACTGATATTTTTATTTCTGAATTAAGTGATAAAGAGGGACGTACATTAACATTGCCATTAGATGTATTATTGCCCTAGTGATGAATCTGGAAGCTTATATGTCTCAGCGTCTGCTACCCATAATCTTAAACTATAGTTATTTGTTATACCTGCTTCTATAGTTCCAATTTCTATTACTCCACTATCATCTGAAACGAACTTTGTTGTAGCATTATTAAGTGAATATCTAATATATTTGTGTGGTAATAAGTTACTTGTATAACTTGGGTTATTATCTAGTTTAATAGTATATTTATATGGTACTGTTCCTGTGTTTGCTATAGAAAATGTATATAAATTATTAGTTTGACTTTTAGCAGCAGTATACTATTGTTACTTAAATAATATCAAAGTATTTATTTTTTTACAATAAACATCTTGATTTTTGTTAGAAAAAGACAAGCTTTAGTTGCTTGCCTTATGTTCATATAAATACACATTTTTTGATGCAGTTAGACAAACATTGTAATATAAAAGTTTTTCAAGATCTAATTCTATACCCATTATTTGATTGATTATTGGTGCTTCTAGAAGTCTATTGTTATCTTTGATAATTATTGTGTAGTCTGCTTGTTCTTCTTTGCATCTTCTTGCTAGAATAAATTTAATATTTAGATCTTTACGATTTTTATAAATTATATTTTGACTATTTATTTCGTAGTTTTCATTTAATAATTTTATATCACCAGGATATCTGATTGCTAATAGAACTGTACTATTTTCTGGTAAGGTATTAAGTGTTTCATCAATATTAGAAATAATTTCTTCTTTTATTTCACTATTTTGTTCTGGAGATACTTTTCTAACGTTGTTATCTAGTAAGTACTTAGGGTTTGAACCGTTAGTTTGGTAAATGCATTCTTCTACTTTACCTATGAGTGTATATGATGCATTACAATGATTTATTAGTTCTTTAATAAAATTATAATTATTTGTTGTTAAGTTCATAGCCTCATCCACAATGATATATTTGTAATTATAGTCTTGTTCTTTTATTAGATAAATGGCTTTATTTATTAGATTATTTATTTCATTATCTTTGATATTTGCTAGATAATCATTATAAATTGGTGATACTAGTTCAATTAGTTTCTTATTTTGAAGACTAGTATTAAATGTTTCAAGCGTTTGATTAGATGAAATTAACTGAGTGATAATTATTTGGTATAATTCTACTATACTATCAATAACGTTTGAATTTTTAGAAAGAATATCATTCCATAATTCATTTGCTTGTCTTGGATTAAATGCTACTTGATGAGTCTTTAGATTGTTATATAAATTTGTAAGCAATTTTCCTTCTAGTTTTTCTTTTGCATAACAGATTATATCATTGTTTTCTTCACTTTGATTTAATAGATATTTAATAGTGATATTATAGTCTGGTAGATTAAATTTGTCATCTTCGTATTTGTAGTTTATTTGGTTTTCGTATAAGAAGTTAGCGATGTCTACTTCATCAAAGTTATGCACTAGTTCATTATTAAAAGTTAATGGCTTATTAAGTTTGTAATAATTATCTTTTTCTTCGTCACTAGTAAATTCTAAATCATTTTTTCTTTTGAAGTGATAATGTATTAGATATTTACATAGTTTTGAAAGATAAGTATCTTCTTTTAATAGAGAGTTTAGTTTATCTTTAATAAAGCCTTCTACGTTGGTGTTTTGAATTTTAATATTTTCATTAGTATCTTTATTGATAAGTTCTAAGACTAAATTATTTATAGTACTTATCTTTATTTCGTTAGTAGGATTTATTTGATTATTTAATTCTTTAACATCTTTATTTGTATATGGTATTATTAAAATCTCTTTACGGTTAATATTTTTTTCTAGAAGTTTAGTAACTTTTTCTTTGATTATTTCTAGTTTGTTTGAGTGAATTCCAGCATATATTATTTCATTTTGAACAGTGCTATCTTTAATGTTTTGGTTGTGAGAATTAATCTTGATTTCAGCTTCTTCTAAATTTTGACGAATTGTTTTGCAAAGTTCCTGAAGTTCAGTAGATTTTGTTTTTTCATTGTCATTTAGGAAACTAGTTGCAAGATTTAGATAAGTGTCTTTGATGTTTTCGGGAATTACTTTGTTAGGGTTTTTAAAAAAGTCATTATAGTTTTCTATAAGACTTTGTGCTACTAATATCATTTCTTTTAGATCATTTTCATTCATGTATTAGTTTGTTCCTTTCCATCTAGCGTAGACATTACAGTTACTTGAGTATGGTAATGGGTTTGGAAGATCCATTTTAATTAATAAAGGTATTTTAAAAGCGTTACCGAATGATACAAGGGTGCCTGATTGTAACGAGTTTAATTTTTCAATGATGTCACTTGATACATTTGGAAGCATTTTTTCAATATATTCTAAGTCTTTTGGATGGGTCATTTTTAGAACTAAGAAGTTACTCATCTGAGCTACAACTGTTTCTGAGATGTCTACTGGTCTTTGAGATATTAAATCTATTAAGACACCATATTTACGACCTTCTTTAGCGATACGTTCAAAGATATTATAACCTAGTAAGAATTTATCGTTGTCTGCTACTACATATCTGTGGGCTTCTTCTATAATTAGATGAAATGGAATTGATGCTCTTACTTTACGTGATTTAGAAAAGTCAAAGACCATTTTACTAACTATTTTTACAATTACTTTTGCTAGGTTGTCATCTATATCTTCTAGGTTGATGTTAATTATTTGACTTCTTTTATGATTTAGAACTATTAAGCTTGAGATATATTGTTCTAGGGTTATGTACTGATTAATTTCAAAGAATAATGCGTTACGACTATTAATGATTGAGTGAAGTCTAACTTTTAAGATGATTGCTGAATCTTGCATTTGTCTATTAGTTAAGAATCCTTCACCAATTAGGGTAAATTCTAGGGCTTTTTCTAGATCTTTTAGTGTGAAAAATGCGTTTGTTGGAACTTCAATAGAACTTTCTAGTTCTTCGTTTAGATTTTTAGCGATGTATTCATTAATTAGAACGCTTTCACCAAACTCACCTTTATTATCTATTTTAAAACATTCACTAAATCTTCTTGTATAACCGATTCCTTGAATTTCCGTGTTCATACTGAATGCTGGAGTTGAACATGATGAGATAATTGTGAAGATGTCATTTTTCTTACCACTTGCGTTTTGGTTACTGAATAAAACTGATTGAATAGCTTTAGCAATTAAGTGGTTTTTTAGTTTTTCAGTATCAGCATCATTTTTACTAAATAGCTTTGCTAGTTTCATCATTCTTTCAATAATTGTTAACTGTGAGTGGTTTTCAGCATTTAATAAAAGTGCGATATCATCGTTTGTAAATAAGAATATTGGTAATCTAAATAAGACGTCAGTTTCATCAGTTGGATTGGTTGTTAAAAATTTGTACTGATATACGTCACTTATTTGGTTAATGTCTTTAAAAGCATTTTTATATTCACCGTAGGCATCAAATATAAATAAATTGGCATTAGCGGCTTTAAAGTTTTGGTTTAGGAAAATATTTTGGACAATTCTTGATACTGAACATGATTTACCTGAACCAGAGTTACCAAAGATAGCTAAGTGGTTTGAAAATAAGTCATTGATGTTTGCGTAGATGTTTCTATCTTTGTAGATTGGACTTTTGCCAATATAGATTGATTCTTCGTCATTTTTGCCCATGATGATGTCTAATTCTTCATCGTTAATAACTCTTAGGGAACTTGTTAGTGTAGGTTTTTTGATGGTACCTGCGATAAATCTAGTACCGGTAAATTCACCCAAAAGTTCAATTTTCATGGTATTTTCGTCGACATTTTTAACTTCGCCTAATAGTTTGTCACCATTTGATTCAAAGACTACATGAAGATTCATTAAGTTACTTATGACATTGCCTTCTTTATTAATTTCTACTATGGCAGTATTATCACTAATATATTTTATTTTTCCAAACATGTTAACCAACCTCTTTACTATAAATAAAGTATATCACATAAAAAAAAGATAATCTAGAGTACTACTTTAAATTATCCGATTTTATAATAATTTTTTATGATTGTACTAAGTGAGTTTATGAGCATTCTGAAGTTAAATTCAAGAACTGTACTTGAATAGGTTTCTATTTGTTCGGGGTTGATGTTTCCTTTTGCTAAATAGTTTGCGGCAATTGTTAAAATTGGTGTAGTTTGGTTATTATTTTTTTCAGTATCTAATATTTCTCTTGCTGATGTGTAGTAGGAAAAGTCTGATGCGGTCAGAGTATTAATTGCTAACTTAAATAAGTCTAGTTCTTTTTCTTCTATACCATCAGTTATGATACCTCTATTATATAGATCTATTATTTTACTTGCTAAGATTTCAATTATGTTAAATGAGGCGATTCTAGCTGATGTATGTGACTTTAATAAGTCTTCTATGGAACTGGTGTAGTATGCTGAGTATTTTGGAAATAGAGCTTTGATTTTGTCATAGTGTCTTTGAGATACGGATACATTATCTAGTCTTCTTTTATCATTGATATCAAGAGAGATAATATTTTTTAATGTATTTTTGATACTATCCATAATAGTAGCTATTTCTCTTGTTAGTTCATCAATTTGATTTAATTTTGATCCAGTTACTCGCTCGTTGTGCTGATAAATACTGTTTTTAGAGTTATAGTTTTGAGCTGCTATATACCCTTCTTTTGCAAGTGAAGTGATTTTTGTGTAAGTGTCTGGATCTAAATAATTGCTGTCTTTTGTTAGAACTTTTAACTGCTCTATGATAAGCTCGCATTTAGTTTTTTGAAGACGTTGTTTAACTTTTGATGATTCTATTATTCTATTTGCATCGTCAACGCTATTTTGTAAATTTATTAAAGTTGTTCTTTTTTCAAAATATATAGATAAAAGATTGGCTAGTTTAACATACTCTTCTTCTACTGGTAGTGGTAAGCAATCGTTACAAACATTAATAAAGCCTTGAATTATATTATCTGTATATGAATTTAGCTTGGTAACATTTACTTTCATGATATCACTTACCTTCTTTATTAATCTTATCACAATAGAATAACTTCTTCAAGTAATAAAAAAATCACTTTCTAGTGAAAGCAATTTTCTTAAATATCTTTTCTTGACAAGATTTCTGCAGGCCTTTTTCTAATGGTATTTGCTACTGGTAATAAACCAAATAAGAGATTTACTGCAAAGCATAATATTATTGAAATACCAATTGTTAGTGGTGTAAGCATACAGAAATTTGCTAGGTATTTTATTTTAGTTATATTATATAAAATATATGTCATAAAAGCTATGCCAGCTAGAGATGCTGTTAGAGAAATAGCAATGATTTCGCCAGCAAACATTTTATAAATATCACTTTTTTTAACGCCGATAGCTCTATATGTTCCTACTTCTTTAATTCTTGATAAGAATGATGAACGAATCATTAGAAATACTTCAATAATTGATATAGCAATGATTACAGCTGAGAAAATAAGAATTGAGTTTGTTGTTCCTTCGGTTTCGTCTAAATATTCTTTTTTAGCTACTTCATAACTGTCTCTAGCGTTAATTTCCTTATTATTTAGTTCTTCTATTATTTTAGATTTTTCATTTGCTGATACAGTGATACTTTGACAGCTTAGAATTAGTTCGTATTTGATTGTGTTTTTATTAGTTATGTAGTTTGTTAGATTATCTTCTGAGGTGTAATAACCAACTACTTTAAGGTCTTTACCACCTACTACTTCACTAGTTTTATCACCTATTTTATAAGCGTATCTTTGACTATATGGAACAATTACTTCGTAGTCATTTTCGGGATTTTTTCCTTCTTTTAGGGTGTAAGCTGTTTCTTGATAGTCTAGTAGAGTTACAGTTTTACCTTCGTTACCAATATTGTTATATAGGATATCAGTAAATAAGCTTTCGTCTGCATAGATTGCTGGGCTTTCTGAAGAAATGATACCTACTATTTTAAATTTTTTCATGTTTGGAATAGAAATATATTCACCTATTAGTTTTTCCGGACTATTTATTCCAGCTTCTGGTGCCATCCCCATTGAACTTAATATAGTTTTTAAAACCATTTGATCTACTACCACTTCATATTTGTCTTGTGGTAGAGTACCAGCAATTAAGTCTTGTTCTTTGATAAGTTTTGTACTAACTAAAGAGGCGTTTATTGTTTCAGAAACTCCTGAGCTTTGAAAGAATGTGTTGTAAGAAATTTCAAATGTTGCACGGGAATTTCCAGGCATAATATAGTTAATATCACTTATTTGCTCTAGTTCTTTGTACTTTTTTAAATCCATTTTTGAAAAGGTTGCATTTATGTATGATGGATGAGTATTAACAAAGTCGCTATCTTTAATATTTAGAGTTGCAAAGATTCTTGTAACACTAAATAAGATAAACATACTTGCTGCCATATAGCCTAAAAGTAATATTTTTTTAAGTACTGAATAGTTCATAATCTTTTTAAAGCCATTTGTTAAAAATGTGATTGGCGTAAAGATACTACTATATTTTTTCTTGTAATTTTCGTTAATAATGTTTTGAAAATTAAATTCGTATTTGTTTAATTCTTCTTTATCAACTGGCTTATAGTGTTCATCAAGTAATTTAATATTTGAGTTTTCATCTATTACTTCAACTTTTAATGGACCATTATTTTGAATGTAAATATTGCCATTTTGTACTACTAAGGTAATATCTAGTTTGTTTTCGGTTGTTTCGTAAATATCTATTTTTTGATTTTTGCTTGTTAATTCATTTTTATTTAAGTCTTTTAAATAGATATTGTTTTCTATGCGGTAGTCTAAATCTTTAACTTCAGTGTTTTTGTAGTCTTTTATGATTTTGCCGTCTTCTAGTTCAATTATTCTATCGGCATAAAAGTGAGCTAAATTTACTTCGTGAGTTACTAGGATTACTAACTTTGTTTTTGATATTGATTTAATGATTTTCATGATTTCTAGGGAGTTTTTAGAGTCTAAGTTACCGGTTGGTTCGTCTGCTAAAATTACTTCTGGATTTTTAACGATAGCTCTAGCAATACCTACTCTTTGTCTTTCGCCGCCTGAAAGCATGCTTGCTGGTCTTGCACGGAAACGATAAATTCCTAGAGTTTCTAAACAGTAATTTACCCTTTTTTGAATTTCGTTTTTATCTTTAATACCAATTTGTTTAAGAGCTAGAGCAACGTTGTCATATACACTTAAGTTATCTATTAGTTTATAGTCTTGAAAGATATAACCGATGTTTAAATTTCTAATTTTGTCTATTTTGTAAGTGTTCCTGCGAGTTATTTTTTGACCATTGATGTAGATACTACCGCTTTTTACTTTGTCTAAACCACCAATTACGTTTAATAGAGTCGTTTTACCGCATCCTGATTCACCTAAAAGAGCAACTAGACCTTGATCTGGTAATTTTAGGGAAGTGTCATTAATGACATGAATTTGATTTTTTTTACCTTTATTAAAGTATTTATTTACTTTTTCTAATGTAATCATTATTCTTCCTCCTCATTATAAGTTTTCATTGCGCTTTGTTTAAAAATATATTTTGAAAAACGAACACTGATAATATATGTTAGTAATAATATTAATACATAGATTGTTATGTAATTTTTTAGGCTTAGGTATTTTAAGGTAGATGCTAGCGGGATATCTATAATTTTGTGAGTACTTAATAAGATGAATGTTAAAGTAAGAATTGCGGCAATATTTAGTACTGTAAATAGTTCTATTCTTAAGATTTTTTTGCAGATCTTTTTGTTTGAACCTAAAATTCTTAAAATTGTGTAATATGATTTTCTAGATTTTAAAATTAATTTAATTATTAAGTAAGAGATGATGAACATCACTATTAGCATAATAACAGTTACAACTAAGTTTACGATATTTAAAATATATACTGTACTACTTGATTCATTATTCAACATTTTAGTTACGGCATAAGCATTAAATCCAGCGTTTTCTAGATTCTTGATAGTATCATCTATTTTTAGTTCATCTTTTACAAAGACACTACTTTGATAGATGTCACTAGTAAGCATATCTTCAATGGTTTTATCGTTAATATAGCAGAATGTATAATAGTCTTTATAAGATGAACCTGTATATTTTTTGTAATTTGATTTATTTAGAATTCTATTTGCTTTTAGGGTTTTACTTGTTGATACATAGTTGTTATTAAGCTTTAAGGTAACTTCTTTAATTTCATCACTTAGGGATTCGTTTAAGTAGATACTATCTTCAGGAATTAGGTTGTTATGTCTAAGTACGCAGTTAAAGTTAGGATCTTCTGAAATCATATTTAGATTTGATTTACCTAATTTATAGTTTAAAATACTTTCGTATAGCATTTTTGATGAGACGTTGATGATGATTTTGTCACCGATATTTTCATTATATTTGATACCAGTAAGAACTGCTTTTTTAGTATCTATATCCATACCGTAGTCAAAGCCATAATTAAATGATTTATTAATTAACTTTTCTCTATCATATAGATTGTAATTATCTTTAGATAGTTCTAACATAATTTCATTATCTTTAGTTGGTACTGTACCTAAATCAGCTTTAGCATCTTTGCTAATTTCTTTTACTTGACCTCTAAAGTAATAATAATCTTTATATAAAGACATTATGGCATCTAGTGAGATATCATCTTTGACTAGATAATCAATGTTTTCAATGTTATTTAGTTTATTAAAGTCTTCATCAGTTATTTTAGATTTGTCTTTTTTAACAAGGATAATTCTTTTCGTATCAGTATTTGCTAAAAATGAGTTATAACCTCTTGATGTTTCTTCATATTTACTTGATTTAAATGAGGCAGTTTCTAGGGTTAGAGCTAGAAACATGAATAAGAAAACAATTAATAATAGTAAGAATTTAGGTACGATGTTAAAAGTGTTTCTGATACCTAATCTGATTGATGATATAAGTCTAATTTTTTGATTATGACTTTCTTCTAGTTTTGTACTAGTTTCGGTTTCTTTAATTTTTTTATCTTCTATTATTTTGCCATCAAACATCGTAATTTTTCTAGTTGCATATTCTTTAAAGTCTTCATAGTTGTGAGTTACGATTATAACTAGTTTATCTTTAGATACTTCTTTTAGGGTTTTAATTACACTAGCTGCACTTTTACGATCTAGGGATCCAGTTGGCTCATCGGCAATAATTATTGGAGTATTTTTAGCTAGAGCACGCGCTATTGCTACTCTTTGTTTTTGACCACCAGATAGCTTAGAAACACGGGTATTTTTATATCTTGTTAAGTCTACTTGTTTGATAAGTTCTAGGACTCTTTCTTTAATTTCTTTCTTTTTGTATCCGTTAATTAATAGTACTAGTTCAATATTTTGATAGACAGTATAACTAGCAACTAGGTTAAAGTTTTGAAAGATATTACTAATATATTTTTTACGATAGTTTTCAAATTCTTCTTCTCCATAGTGACTAGTTTCTTTACCGCTTATATAAAGCTCGCCTTCTTCATAAGTATCAAGGCCAGATATAACGTTTAGTAAAGTAGATTTACCACTGCCACTTTCTCCAGTGATTACAACGAATTCACCGATATTAAATTCAGCGTTAATTTTGGTAATTCCGGATGTGATTATTCCTTTTTGATAGTAATACTTTGAGACATCTTTTAATTTGATCATTTTCCCACCTCTTAAGCACATTATACTTTTATATATGAAAAAAAACAACCAAATTAGACTGTTTTCTGTAAAGTAAAATTTTATTTTCTTGTTTCTAGTTCTTTAGTTAAAATCTCTTTTACTTTTAAGGGATTTGCTTTGCCTTTAGTTTCTTTCATAGTCATGCCAACAAAGAAATCAAACATATTAGTTTTACCATTATGGTATAGTTCTATTTGTTTAGGACTATTATCTAAAATAGTTTTGATTATGGAGCTTAGCTCTTCTTCATTATCCATTTGTTTCATGCCATACTTTTCTATTAGACTTTGAGGCTCAGATTTTTCTTCTAGAGCTTTAGTAAATAATTCTTTGGCTTGCTTAGATGATATTTCTCCATTTTTTAATGGGCTTAAAATTTGACTAAGTAGTCTTGGTGATAGGTAGAACTCTAGGATGCTAATATTTTCTTTGCTAAGGATGCCTAAGATAAGAGAGATAACCCAGTTAGCAACTGTTTTTGAGTCAAGCCCAAGCTTAATACTTTCATCAAAGTAATCAGCAATATCTTTGTTACGTGCAAGAATTTTACTATCGTTTTCAGATAAATTATATTCTTCCATGTAAGTTTTAATTCTAGCGTTTGGCAGCTTAGGAATTTCACTACGAATTTCTTCTAGAAAATCATCAGTTATTTTAATACGAGGAATGTTGGGTTCAATAAAGTATTTATAATCAATGCTTTTTACTTTTTTACGCATACTGATTGTGGTATTTGTTTGCTCATCGTATCTTCTTGTTTCTTGGCATAGTTCTTCTTTATTGCCACTTTCTAAACATTCTATTTGTCTTTTTACTTCAGCATTTATAGCATTTTCAACGTTTGCAAATGAGTTTACGTTTTTAATTTCTACTTTTGGTGTAATATAGTTACCATTTTCATCTTTTAGGTTAACGTTACAGTCGCATCTAATTTGTCCTTTTTTGATGTCGGCTTCTGAGATATCACAGTATTTTAAACTGTTTGCTAGGTATTCTAAGAACTCTACGGCAGATGGTGCATCGTTAAAGCATGGCTCGGTTACGATTTCTATTAGGGGAACGCCAGCACGGTTATAATCAATTAATGAATATGTATCATAGTGATCTTGAGAGGCAGTATCTTCTTCTAAATGAATATCATGAATTAGAGCATAAAATGGTTTGCCATTAGAGATAAGCTCAACTTTACCGTTGATACCAACAGGTTTTGTTACCTGAGTAATTTGAAAGCCTTTTGGTAAGTCTGGATAATAATAGTTTTTACGGTCAAATAAAAGTTCATCTGGCTGAGTACAGTTTAGAACCATACTCATTTTTAAAGCTTTTCTTACTGCTTCTTTATTTAAAGATGGCATAATACCAGGAAATGACATATCTATTTCATTTACGTTACTATTTGGTACGGTTGAGTAAAAGTTAGCGCTAGGACTAAATACTTTAGAGTTTGTTTTTAGCTCACAGTGTAGTTCTAAACCAATTACTGTTTGATATTTATTCATGTTTACCTCCTGCAATCATGCCAGCGTATCCTAGTTTTTCTTCTAGAGCAGCAGCAATGTTTAATACGTCAGCATCTTTTTGAATGTTACCAGTAATATTTAAACCGATTGGTAAGCCAGTGCTAAAACCGTTTGGAATTGTAATTGATGGAAAACCACCAAAATTTCCAGTAAGTAGAAGCGTGCTTACATTTGCACTAGAGTCACTTATGACATCACTTGCTTTAGAAATAGGTGTTGCTTCAGTGCTTGCTGGAGCAATCATGGCATCATATTTAGTAAATAATTTGTGCATTTCTTCATTGATTAAGGTTCTTACTCTTTGAGCATTTAAAAAGTATCTTTCTTGATTTTCTTCTTGAAGAACATATGAACCAATTACTAGTCTTCTTTTAATTAGTGGACTAAAGCCTTTAGTACGAGCATCTTTTATCATTTCATAGATGTTTGTGCTTTCTCCACGAATACCATAGTTGATACCTGTATACATTGATAAGTTACTGGTTGCTTCAGCGCATGAGATGATTGTATATGCTGGGCCTAGAGCTTCTAATATGTTTTTATCTATGCTTACTGCTTCTACACTCATACCTAGTGATTTAGCAATTTCTAGGGATTTATTAAAAGCATTTAGCGTGTTTACTGTACTTTCATCAGGTTTTTCATAAGATGATAGCTCGCATAGTTCTTTAACATAGAATAATTTTTTACCTGCTACTTTTTTGTCTAACTGTGGTGCTAGATTTTCTATTTCATTTAAAGCTGTCATGTCTTTTCCATCAGGGCCTTTTATTAGATCTACAACAGTAGCAGCATCTTTAACGCTTCTTGTAAATACACCCACGTGATCTAGCGATGAAGCAAATGGTAAAACTCCATATCTTGGAATAAGGCCATAAGTAGGTTTATACCCTACTACGCCACATAGTGATGCTGGTTTGCGAATAGAGTCACCAGTATCAGTTCCTAAAGCAAAAGGAACAATACCTAGAGCAACAGATGTAGCAGAACCACTAGATGAGCCACCAGCTACAAACTCCGGATTCCATGGATTTCTGACAACCCCTGTGTGTCCCGTAGTACCAGTGCCACCTAAACCGAATTCATCACAAACGGTTTTACCGATAAGAACAGTCCCTGCTTCATTTAATCTTTTAATTACAGTTGCATCGTAAAAAGGAATATAGTCTTTTAAGATATTTGATGAACCGGTAGTTAGTATGCCAGCTGTACTAAATAAATCTTTAGCAGCATAAGGAATGTTTGCTAGAGGTAAATCTTGATTTTCGCTTATTTTAGGATTATCAATAATAGTAACAAAAGAATTAATTTCCTCGTTTGTTTCATGAGCAAGTTTAATGGCCTTTTCAATAGTGCCTTTTTGATTTTTTAACTCTTCTATCATTTAATTCACCACCTTTGGAACTTTTACTTCTCTACCTTCAACGTCTTTGTCATTTGCTAAAAGAAGCTCTACGGGAACACTAGGCTCTGCAACATCTTCTCTTAAACTAGCTGTATATAAATTAAAAGGAAAAGCTGAAGGCGTTACGCTTTGCAAGTTTGGAATATTATTTATTTTATCAATATTTTTATCTATGCAAGAAAATTCTTCTTTGATACTAGTGGCTTCTTCTTTACTTAAACCAATAAGTAGTTTATCTGCATAGTCTATTATTTCTTCAATAGTAAATTCTTTCATGTAGTTCCTTTCTAAAATTCACAGTTTCCTGGAGTACGTGGGAATGGAATTACATCTCTAATGTTTTCAATACCTGTTAAGTAAATTAGTAGTCTTTCAAAGCCCATTCCGAAGCCTGAATGATAGCAACCACCAAATTTACGTAAGTTTAAGTACCAATCCATGCTTTCTTTATCCATACCTAGTTCTTCCATACGAGCTACTAGTTTGTCATAGTTTTCTTCTCTTTGAGAACCACCCATTAATTCACCAGCACCTGGAACTTCTAAGTCTACTGCAGCAACAGTTTTACCATCATCATTTTGTTTCATGTAGAAAGCTTTAATATCTTTTGGCCAGTTTTTAATAAATACAGGTCCATTAAAGTGTTCAGTAATATATTTTTCATGCTCTTTAGCAATGTCTTCACCATATTCAGGAGTAAATTCCCATTTGACGTCTGCTTCTTTTAAGATTTGGATAACATCATGATGATCAATTCTAACAAAGTGGGAGTTTACTAGTTTTTCTAGTTTTTCAATTAAACCTTTTTCTACAAATGTATCAAAGAACTTCATTTCACTAGGACAGCTATCTAGAACGTATTTAACTACGAATTTTAGCATGTCTTCCATGATGTCCATGTCTTTTTCTAAGTCAGCAAAAGCAATTTCTGGTTCAATCATCCAGAATTCGTTTGCATGAGTTTTAGTATTTGAGTTTTCTGCTCTAAAAGTTGGACCAAATGTGTAAGTTTTTTTGTATGCTAGAGCAAAGGTTTCAGCTTGTAATTGGCCACTTACGGTTAGAGCTGTTTTTTTACCAAAGAAGTCATCTTTGTAATCTAGTTTACCGGTTTTTGCTACCTTTTCTAAATCAAGAGTAGTAACATTAAACATTTCACCGGCACCTTCACAGTCGCTAGCGGTAATTAGTGGTGCATGAAAGTATACGTAACCATTTTCTTGAAAGTATTTATGAATAGCATAAGCTGCTACGCTTCTTACTCTAAAAGCACTACCAAATAAGTTAGTACGTGGTCTTAAATAAGCTATTTCTCTTAAGTATTCTCTAGTTGGACGGTTTTTTGTTTGTAGTGGGTAGTCCTCAGGACAGCCGCCTAGAACTTCAATTTCAGATAGTTTTAATTCGTGATTTTGTTTGCCACCTTCTGATTTAATAATTTCACCAGTAATTTTAACAGCTGAGCCAATATGTATTTTGGTTATTTCATCAAAGTTTGCTAGTTTGTTATCATAAACTACTTGAAGGCTTTCAAAACAAGTTCCATCATATAAATCAATAAAACCAAACTCTTTTTGTTTACGATGGTTTTTAACCCAGCCTTCTAGGGTAAGAGTTTGACCTTCATATTTACTAATTTCTTTTAATAAATCTTTTAAATCCATAATATATTCCTTCTTTCTATATATTCATATCTAAATGCTCTACTAATTCATTTATATTAATTTTAGTTTCTTCTTTTGTACGATTGTCTTTGACGCTAACATTATTTTTGGCTAGGTCTTCATCGTTTAGAATGATTAAGAATTTACTTTTTAGTCTATCTGCGGCTTTGAATTGTGATTTTAAATTTCTTCCTAGATAATCAGTTTCAGCGATAAAGCCATTTAATCTTAAGTTTTGCATTAGGTAAGCTGCAGTTTCTTTTTCGTTTTCACTTACATAAAGTAAATAAGCATCTATGCTATCGTTTATTGGAATGTTAATGTTACTTTTTTCAATTGCCATAAGAGTGCGGTCATAGCCCATTGCAAAGCCAACAGCGGGAGTACTTGGTCCTCCTAGGGTTTCAATAAGGCCGTTGTATCTACCACCACCTCCTAAAGCTAGGTTGCCTATTTCAGGCACGTTTGCATAAACTTCAAATACGATGTGATTGTAGTAATCTAAACCTCTTACTAGTTTTGGGTCTTCTTCATAGTTTATTTCTAATAAATCTAGATATTCTTTAATTTTATTATATCTTTCTAAGCTTGCTTCGTTTAGGTAATCTTTAGTAATAGGTGCATTTTTTAAAATTTCATTTTCACCATCTATTTTACAATCTAAAACTCTTAATGGGTTTTTATCAATTCGCTTTTTGCAGTCTTCACAAAGTTCATCTACATGTGGTTTAAGGTAATTTAATAAGGCCGTACGATAATTATCACGAGACTCAGTATCACCTAGAGTATTTATTTTAATAGTTACATCTTCTAATCCGAGTAAATTATATGTTTGATATACCATTGAAATTACTTCTACATCAGATAATACGTCGTCTGAGCCAATACACTCAATACCGAACTGAGTAAATTCACGGTTTCTTCCAGCTTGTGGTCTTTCATAACGATACATTTTACAATTATAGAATGCTTTAAATGGTTCAGTCATGTTACCGTATAGTTTGTTTTCAATAAAGAATCTACAAATTGCAGCAGTGCCTTCAGGTCTTAGAGTGATATTACGGCCACCACGGTCAGTAAAGTCATAGGTTTCTTTTGATACCATGTCAGTGGTTTCCCCTACGCTTCTGTGAAATAATTCGGTTGCTTCAAATACTGGAGTTTCAATGTAACCATAATTATATTTTTCACATACTGAACGTAAGATGTCATTAACGTACTCTCTTTTTTTGGCATCTACTCCATAGATGTCGTATGTTCCTTTTTGCTTAGTAATCATATTTATTCCTTCTTTCTAAATAAAAAACACTAGGTAGATGTAAGGACGAGTTATAACCCGCGGTGCCACCTTACTTTACTTAGTGTACTCTTTTGTTATCGTAACGAGATAAACGTTTGTCTTTATGAAGACTGTTCCAAGTTTATAATATATTTTGGCATTTTCACCAGTTAGCCATCTCTTTTAAATATACGTGCTATAAACTCAAGTTCTTCAAACAAATTTATAGTTCTATTTTACTTAAAAAAGATGTTGTTGTCAACGGGTTATGATACAACTTCGTACTGGTTTATTTGAAATAAGATTTAGTTATTAATCGGGGAGCGCAACTGTGTATGGATCTTCAATTTCACCAGTTCCTCCTGTTATTAGGATATTTTGTTTTAAGGTTATAGCTGGACGGGCTCCATAATCAGTAATCGTTAGGATAGCGGATAGTTCACCATAGCGCTGACCTCGAATGCCAGCATCGTCGTAGGAGTAGCGGTAAGGGGACATCAACCAATATTTACCATTATTATTTAAATAATTAGTACTTGAACCATAAAAGGCAAGTTTTGCTTCTTTAGTAGTTAATAAACCCACAGGATAGTCTAAAGCATTATTTCCATATCCTAAAGTTCCTCCAGAATCTACTTTCAATGTAAATTGATCTTCCTTATCTTGACAGGTTAATCTTAAATTTTTTTCATCAAAATCATTAAAGTGTAAATCTGTTGTTATACTTCCGCCACTTGGGTTCCATGCGCTTGCAGATAAATTTGTTATGTATCTATTATTACAATATATTGCATTTTCTAAATAATTCGTTATATTTGTCATATTTGAACTATACCAGTTATCTATTACTTTTTTTATATTACTATTTGTTGTATTGTAATTTAACATTTCGTCTATGGCATTTTCTATTTTTTTACCATTCTTTAGTGTTATATAATATGCATATTCTACGCTACCACCCGGCAAAGTGCCCACATAACTTATATAATATACAGTTGAACACCTTGTACTTGTACTTAAACATGTATAATGTTTATTTCTTAGTTTACTATTTATATTTGCTACTGCTACACTTTCTGCATTACTTAATGTATATGTTGTTCCATTCCATGTTACATTACTTCCATAATAATATTTTCCAAATGATGATACTATTTTTTCAGAAGTTGCATACACAGTTCCATACATATATCCTACATACGCTAGAGACCCATTTCTATTTGAATTATATCTTGTTCCACTTGCTTCCAAATAAACATCTGTTCCTGTGTTATTGCATTTTGTATCTTCTTTATATAATCCATTATAAATAAGCTTTACTCCATCTGTTTCTGTTGTTCTTACCATTTTCCAACAATAATTATTTAATACTAAATTATTATTTGTTATATTACCTGCATAATAATATACATCTTTACCATTTTCATCTGTTGTTTTTTGTACTCCATTATTTTTAGCATAGTCAGCTAGAACTTTATCGTATACTGTTGAGCTCTTGGTGAAATCAACATTACATTTTGTTTTATTTTGAGTGATACTAGTTACGTTAAATACCCATTTACTTCCGTTCCATACGGCTGTGCCACTTCCTTTTGAACAGGTAACTACTCCAATATAGCTGGATGTAGTGGGAAACTTATCTGATTCTTTACCGTCTATGGTTATTGCCAAAAGTGCTTCTTCTTTTTCGTTCCACTTAGCATCTACTAAAGTTTCGGTTTCGTAATTTTTTAAAAATATGACACCAGTTATTACTACAAATACACTCAAAAGAAGAATGAATGATACATTTTTATTTTTCATTTTACCACCTATTTTCTTCTTTTATTATATAACAACCCCCCCCCGTGTCAACTAGGGATGTGGAAAACTTGGTGGTCAGTGCGAACAATTGTGTGTAGTAAAAAACATCCTACTTTTGATTGTTTTTTAGGATGTTTGGTTATTTAGTTTCTATCTCCTACTAATTTGTCTCATAACGAAAAACAATAGGCTTTTGTTAGTCTATTGTTTTAGTATTTTTTCAAGTGCTCTATATGGAAGTGTAGCACAAGTTTTACGGCTTTCTTGTTTATAGATTTCATCAAATGCTAGGGCTTCTTCTAAGCCTTCTTGATGATATGGTTTTTCGTTTACCATGTTTTCAAAGTTCTCTATATATTCTTCTGCTTCTTCAATAGTTTTACCTATGATGTTTTTGATCATAACTGATGTTGAAGCAGTTGATATAGCACAGGCTTCTCCATCAAAGTATGCATCTTTAATTATGCCATCTTCTAGCTTTACGAATACATTTATATCATCAATACAAGATACGTTATTAGCATTTGCTTTTAGAAAGTCATTTTTGGTTTCTTTATGAAAAGGATTTGTGTAATTTTCTAATAATATTTCTCTTTTTAGTTCTGGTTCCATTATTCTATCATTTCTTTCATTATTTTATCTTTATTGCTTAACAGTTCTACTAGAGCGTCTAGTTCTTCATAAGTATTATAGAAATATAAGCTTACTCTTACAGTGTTTTTAACACCAATTGATTTTTTTAAGATTTTAGCACAGTGGTTTCCTGCTCTTACGCAGATGTTATATTTATTTAGGTAGTAAGCAACGTCTTGACTAAAGATGCCTTCTACATTGAATGCTACAATGCCACTGTCTGCTTCTTCGTTTACAATATTTATATATGGTATTTGTTTTAATTTGTTTGTTAGATATTCTTTTAGTTTTTGTTCGTAAATTGCTATTTTGTCCATACCAATGTTACTTAAGTATTTAACTGCTTCTCCTAAGCCAATAGTGCCAGCGATGTTAGGTGTTCCAGCTTCTAATCTATGCGGTATTTCTTTTAGGTAGATTTCATTTTCATTGTCAAATGATTCATTCATTCCACCACCAAGAATTAAAGGTTCTATGTTATTTAGTAGTTCTCTTTTGGCGTATAAGACTCCGATACCAGTTGGTCCACACATTTTATGACCTGAGAATGCTAGGAAATCTATCCCAGTTTCTTTAACGTTTACACTTTTATGTGGTACGCTTTGAGCTCCATCTACTACTACAAAGATGTTGTTTTCATGGGCAAAATCAGTGATTTCTTTAATTGGTCTTACGTCACCTACAACGTTAGTTATTTCAGCAATTGCAATTACTTTAGTTTTTGGAGTTACAACAGTCTTTAAGTTTTCTAAAGTTACGTGAAGGTTGCTATCTAATGGTATGTAATTAATTTTTAAGTTATGTTTATTTGCTAATCTAAACCATGGTAAAACGTTACTGGCATGTTCAGCGTTAGTAATTATTATTTCGTCTCCTGGTTCTAAAAGATTATCAAAAAATCCTGTTGCTATATAGTTTAAACTTGCTGTGTCTCCTGAAGTAAAGACTATTTCATCGATATCGGCTCCAATAAATTCGGCTACGGTTTTTCTAGCGTTTTCGTATTCAACGTCTACTATGTAACTAATACTATAATCGCCTCTATGAGCATTAGCACTGTATTTTTCGTAGTATTCATTCATTTTATCTATTACACACTGTGGTTTAAAGGTTGTTGCTCCATTATCTAAATATATTATGTCTTGGTTTAACATTGGAAAATCTTCGCGATGCATTTATATCACCTCCGTTTTTATTAATTCTTTTATTTTGGTTTGTAATTTAAGATCACTTATTGTTTTAATTAGATGCCCAGTTAAGATTAGTTCTTTAGCACTTTCTTTATCTATTCCTTTACTCATCAAATATTTTAATTCACTGCTGGGTACTGAAGAAATAGTAACGTTATGATTAGCACTTACTTTACCAGTTTGGATTAACATATTTGGTATTACTACGGTTTTGCCATTATCAATATTAATTATTCTAGCATTTTCTAGTAGTTCATTGTTTACTTTATTTTTATTTATGTAGCCATCAATATTTATCACAGTGTTTTCCTTATTTATTCCAAAAAGATTAATGGTTAGTTTTGAATTTTCATTTAAAAAATTAGATATAATGTTTAATTTATATTCATCTTTGGTAATAAATGAGTGGTTTAAGGTAAGTGCTGCATTTTCTTCTAATTCTATATTGATGTTTGTTTCGGCTTTTTCTATAATATTAAAATAGTTTATTTCTAAATGAGCATTTTTTTTGACAGTTATTTTTAAGTCGTTTATAGGACTACTACAAATGTTTATTTGGGCATCATTTAAAACTTCTAAAGATTTTATTTCTTTTTGATAAATATATAAATTACTTTTTAATAATTTAACATTATCTAATACTATATTATTCTCTTTCATTATTATCACTTACTTTATTTGTACTAGAAAAAGCACTATATCCTTCTTTTTCAATTTTTTCTGCAAGTTCTTGACCACCTTCTGAGACGATAGTACCATCTTTGATGATGTGAATGTGTGTGGCATTTAGTTTTTCTACTAAATCTTTATGATGAGTAATTAAGAGAATACCACACTCGTGAGTGTTAAAATATTCGTTTAGATTTTGACATACGATGTTTAGGCTGTCAACGTCTAGGCCACTATCTAGTTCATCTAGAATTATTAGTTTTGGTTCTAGCATCCAAAGGTGTAGAAGCTCACATTTTTTTCTTTCGCCGCCACTCATTCCTTCATTTATGCCACGATGAATGAAACTATGTGGGATGTGAAGTTTGTCACAGTACTCTTCCATTTTTTTATTAAATTCAAAGATAGGAACGTTTTTGCCTGTTTTGATACTGATGGCTCTTCTTAACATTTCGGCGTTGGTTACACCTGGTATTTCAATAGGACTTTGATCTACTAAATAGATGCCTTTAAGAGCTCTTTCATTAGTTTTTATATTCTCTAAGTCTTCTCCATTAAAGTAAATATTACCGTTTGTTATTTTGTAGTCTTCACTACCCATAATCGTTTTACAGATGGTGCTTTTTCCTATTCCATTAGGGCCCATAATTGCATGAATTTCACCTTTATTGATGTTTAAATTAAAGTTATGTAAAATATTTTTATTATCTATATTAACACTTAAATTTACTATCTTAAGCATATTAATTCCTCTTTTCCTATAAACCGTAATTATTGTAGCAAAAATTGAATTAATTTTCAATTATTTAGAGATAAGAAAAAGGACTAAAAATCTTTAATCCTTTCGTTATTATTCTTCGGGTTTATTTTCTATTTTAACTAAGACTTCTCTTGGTTTTGAACCGTTTGGACCTCCAATTATTCCTCTTTCTTCTAATAGGTCAATGATTCTAGCTGCACGGTTGTAGCCGAATCTAAATCTTCTTTGAATTAGTGAAGCACTGATCTTACCGGTTTGAATAGCAAAGTCTACTACTTCGTTGTACATTGGGTCATCATATTCTTCTTTAGGACTATCAGCTCCAGCCATGTGATCATCTGGCACTTCGGTAATTGAGTTGTCGTATTTAGCTAGCTGCTCATGAGATACATAGTCTATTAATCGTTCTATTTCTTCGTCAGAAATGAATGTACCTTGAATACGTGTTGGGGTGTTTTCACCCATTGGTAAGTATAACATATCACCTTTTCCTAGTAGTTTTTCCGCACCGGCGGCATCTAGGATTGTACGAGAGTCAATTTGACTTGCTACGGCAAAGCTAATTCTTGATGGAATATTGGCTTTTACAACACCAGTGATAACGTCAGTTGATGGTCTTTGGGTTGCAACGATTAAATGAATACCAGCAGCACGAGCCATTTGGGTAATACGCATAATTGAGTCTTCTACTTCTTTGGCAGCAACTAACATTAGGTCAGCAAGTTCATCAATGATTACTACTATATATGGTAGTTTTGGAACGTTTACATCATTCCCTTTATTTTTCTTTTCAATAAGTTCGTTATAAGTTTTAATATTCTTGGCGCCAGCTTCACTAAATAGATCGTACCTTCTTTCCATTTCAATTACAATCTTTTGAAGAGCAACGTTGGCTTTTTTAGGATCGGTTACAACTGGACATAGTAAGTGTGGTACTCCGTTATAGTTAGATAGTTCTACTTTTTTAGGGTCTACTAGTACTAGTTTGATTTCATCAGGTTTCATGAACATTAAGATTGAGGCGATGAAACTATTAATACATACAGATTTACCACTACCAGTAGAACCAGCTACTAGTAAGTGAGGCATTTTTGAGATGTCACCACAGCAGGTTCTTCCCATTAGGTCTTTGCCTAGGGCCACTAGGATTTTAGCATCAGCCATATTTTTAGGAATGCTATTTAAGACTTCTCTAAGAGGAACAGATGCAATATTTCTGTTTGGTATTTCAATTCCGACAGTACTTTTGCCAGGAATTGGTGCTTCTATTCTAACATCTTTGGCAGCCAGTGCTAGAGCAATTTCTTTATTGATACTAGTTATTCTACTTACTTTAGTACCAGCTTTAATTTCTACTTCAAACTGAGTTACAGCTGGGCCCTCATGAATAGCGACTACTTTACCAGTTATTTGGAAGTCACTTAATGCTTTCTCAAGAGCAATACGGTTCTGATTTAAGAATTCTGTGGTATTGCCTTTAGTACTTTTCTTAACTGGATTTAAAATGTCTAATGATGGTAGTTTGTATTCACCTGCTTGAGCAGGCGTATTATCTACGGTAATGGCTGTTTTAGGTTCTTTTTCAGGCTCTTCAGTATGATAATTTTTTAAGTCTTCTGAACTGGTAATAATGACTTTTGATTCTTCTTTTACATCTACTGTGTCAGGTTCACTGTGAGTTATGATAGCTCCAGTTTCATCATCATCGTCTGATGGCTTAAATAAACTTGATTCTGATACACCTTTATTAATCTTTTTAAAGATATTACCAATTTTCTTGAACATGTTACCAAATGATAAATCAAATAACATAAATAGTCCAAATGCACCAAGAACGCCTAGGATTATATAAGTTCCTTTGATATCAAAAAGATTTACTAGTCCCCAAGCAAAGAAAGCACCAATGATGCCACCGCCAGTTTGGCCAATATTTAAGTAGTTTGTATCACTAATTGTGGTCATGAAATTATTGATGGTATTTTGGAAAACATCACTAGTTTTAATTTTTGCTGCATCATTAATATAATCTATATGAGAAAACGCTAAAAGTGCAATTAAAGCAATGTATAAACCAATTAATCTACCACTAAAGAATTTTGGAGGTTCTCTTTTAATAATCATAAATAAGCCTAAGATAAGTAAAATTATGATAAATATTGACCACCAAGTTCCCATTAAAAAGATAGAAAATGATTTAACAATATGTCCGACAGGGCCAAAGTTACCTATCCCGATTATACTTACTAAGACAAGGATAAGACCAGTTAGCTCTGAACTAAATTTTACTTTACCTTCATCACTGTTTTTACGTTTTTTCTTCTTTGCCATACTATTCACCATATCCATTGTACTAAATTTATTTAAAAAAATCTAGATTAAAGCGACTATTATTGACTGGGATTTATTTTTTAAATGTACTTAAGTTTTTTTCTTGGCGAAGATGTTTTTTTATTTCGGCTTTCATATCATTAAAAATTTGCTCAAAATTAGAATTAGCGACTTGTTCTTTTTCTCTTATGATTGAGCTTTCAATTGGTATTTGCTCACCAGTAGGTTCTGCTAAAACTATTCTTATACTTTTACCAGTAAAACCATCAAAAGCAGTTATGTTAACGATATATTGTCTTAAAAAACTATTTAGAGCTGTTTTATCATTTAAGATTTTGGAATTTTCATAATCATTAAATGTGATAGTTACGTCCCTACTATGGTTAACTCTAAAGATAGTAAAACTTTTTAGTTCGGTAGGTATTTCCACGGTGAGATTTGAAGAATTTGAAAAATGGTTCAGAATATATAGATGATCTATTTCTTTATTTAGAATAATTTTATTTACTGCAGAAATATCCCCATTGAAGCTTGTAGGTCCATCTAATATGATTTCACTTAGTCCGTTTGGTAGTGTTATAGTGCTAGGCTTATATTTTCTTAATTTATATATTGTGATTTGTTCCACTGGGTTATTATATGCTGGTTTCATTCTAAAAACTTTTATTCCTGGAAGAATAAACTCTTTTTCATTTGGTACTAATGACGGAGATAATACATTATAGAAATTGTATATTTTATATAAAGATTCTCCTAACACGTCAAGCCGTTTTTCTTGTGGAACGCTATCAATGAGTTTTAATAATGTTAACAACGGAATTTCATCACAAAAGTGTTCATCGTAAGTGATTTCTTTTAGTAATTTTGTACAATCTTGATTTTTGATTTTGATATTTTGAAAAAGTTCAATAATTCTTTCTAGTGGATTGGGATAATTTAGTGCGTTATAGAATTCTAATAACATCTGATTATTTAGTATATCATCTTGAATGTTATTTTCATCTTTAGTAAAGAATAAACTTTTATAAGCTACCTCTAGTCTTAGTGCGTCATTATGAGTTATTGCTTTGCTTGTAAGTTTCTTTTTTAATAGTTCTTCTTGATCAATATTCCCATATGAAAGAGTTTGATTATTTGATATTTTGTTTTTCATTATTTCTTTGATGATTTCAACTGTTTGAGGTGATAAATCATTTAATGAAGTGATACCACTTTCATAACTGGCTATTGCATAATTAAAATACTCTTCTACTATACTTTTAAATTTATTTTTATCTATTAGTCCTAGACTTACTAAGATTTCTAATTTTTGGAGATGTTTTTTGACGTCATCTTTAGTTGTTTGATTATTTTGAGATTTTTGAAAAGACACTTTATATTCACTAATAATTGCAGAAGGCAGATTGATGCTAGATGCTTTTTTAACAATATTTTGATAAAGATCGTAAATGTCTTTTGTTTTATATGTTAGTTTTATTTTAGGATTTATTTCTATTCCAAGTGCCTTAGCATAATTTATTAGTTTATTGTATATTTCTTTAAGTTTGCCTCTAAACATTTTATAAATTTTAAAAATATAGTCTTTGTTTGAGTAATCTATTGCTCGTTCAAGTTCTTTGCGTGGTATCTCCTTAGTATCAATAGTAAAATTTAAAACTTCAACTGGATAATTAAAGTGAAATTTTGATTGCTGAAGAAATAATGTTTCGGTCATATCACATTCTTTTAGAAGTTCTATGAAGCCTTCTTGAGTTTCAAGAACTTCACAATCAAGGTAATTATTAAATACCCAATCATGTGGTGGGTGTGATAAACTAATTTTTTTGATTGTTGAAGGAAATTCAATGGTGTCAAATTGCATTTCTCTTGTGGAAATGAATTCTTTTAATCCTTCGTTAAATTTTAGCTTAAGGTCAAGATTTACTAGTTTATCAAATGTCACTTCATAATACATTTTGGAAAATGCATCTAGATTAATTTTATTTAAAGAGCTTGGAAATTCAATTGGTGTATTATCGTATTTTAATCTTTCTATAAATGGGTTAAAAATCTCGCTGTAGTAGATTAAAACTGGTGTATGTAATAACGTCGCATAATCGTCACTAATATATTTGACACCGTTTGGTATTTCTCTATTAGTTTTGGTGTTTAAAATTGTTTTAAAGATTAATGAATAAAGCTGAACTAAAGCGTAAAGTTTTTGGTTGCTTTTTATAAACTGAGCAGTATTAGATTTCATAAATACTATTACCATTTCTTGTTTGGTTTCATTTTTTGGCACTTCTACTTCATTTGATAGAAAACTCATAAAAGTAGATAATGGTATTTGATCTGAAAAATCAAAGGTTTTTAAGTCGTTAATATATACATAAATATTTCTACTTTCTACTAGGTAATTATCAAAGAAACTTGTAATAAGATCCGGGGATGAAATGCTAGCTAAAAGTGCAAGTTTAAATGGTGTATTAAAAATGTCACTAGCACTAAATTCGCCACTATTATTTGTAATTATTTGTTTTAGAAGGCGAACTAGTCTCTCATATTCATTTACTCGAATAGTTCCATTATTTTCTTCTGATGTGCTTTTATAAGAGTCATAGATTTTATCTGCTGGGTCTTTTGATATTACATTAATTAGCTTGAGTAGAATGGTCTCTAAGCTTGCTTGCTCTTCTTTGAAGAATGAATCAAATGATATTCCATTATAGTCATTACTTATTGCAAGATTACATAAGATGTTAAATTTGGTATTAAATAATTTTTCTTTTAAGTTATCTATTTTTTGATACCCTAATTCTTCTATACCGATACATTTAGCAATTAGTTTGTCTAGTTTTTCTAGTTGTTCTTTTGGTGGAAGATTAGATGATAGAAGTTTTGTTAAATCTTCACTTATAGTGTTTGCCAGGTGACTATCGTTATATATTTCATCTTCTATTTGAACTGTGGCTTTAGCAATGCTAACTGGAGTTATTTCATTTAAGCTAATGTCAAACCCTTCAATAATTTTTTCGTACCTTTTTAGAGTAACTTCGTTTTCTTCTTTAGGCAGGTTTAGTGATTTTATCCTATCTTTTAAAGTGGTTATTTCTAGTAAGTTACCAGTTATGGCATTTTGCATGCTGATAATTTGGATTTCAATTTGACTTATTAAGTTCTTTATTGTATTTTTCTTATTCAGAGACATGAATGGATTTCTTTTTAGAATATTTTCTAAAGCTGCTTTTTTAAGAAATAAGTTATTGATATGGTTTACGATAAGTGTGTGATAAAGCTTTTGTTTTTCTTCTAAAATAGATAAATAAGTGTGTTCTTTTTTATCACTTTGATTTATGGGATCTAGAATAAAGTCTATTTCTAAGTTAATTTTTGTTAGTTTGTTTATATAGTGATGTAAATATTTATCATCTTCTAGTTTTAAATCTAGTGATGTTAAGGTTTTATTTTGGTTAAGCTTAGCTAGATATACTCTTTCGTAAGTTTTAATTTCATTTTTATTTTCATGATAAAAATCTTCATTTGGTTTATAAATGAAGACTTTACCGGTTGTTATAAAATTGGTATTTGTATTAATTTTTTCTTTTTTAAATAGTTTACTAAATAGCCCCATAGTTAAGTCTCCTTTAGTAATTTTATTTTATCATAATGTATTATTATTTTAAAGTGATGCGCTTTTGGTATTACTTTTGTTTAAATGTTTTTTTATTTCCTCAATTAGTATTTGCTGCTGATATTTTTTATCAGGATTAAATTTGGCTTTTGCTTCTATATCTTGCCTTGTTATTACTACTGGCTCAGCGCCTTCTTGTTTTAAGACTATTTCGCTTTGAGCACTAAATTCGTTTAAAAAACTATGAGCAATACAAGAAAGTATGTGGGGCGAGTTTAAGATTTCCGAATTTTGATAGTCAATAAATTCTAAGGAAATGTTGTTGCCTGGAGCGATAATGTCGTGACTTTTTATGTTTGGTGGAATCACAATTGTGGTTTTAAATATAGAATTTCCTGTTCGTGGCTTTGATAATGAAATAAATCCAACATCATCAGTTAAAGTAATTTTAGATATTCTTTCAAAAGGGTTTCCATTATCAAAAGAATTTTCATTTTTTAAAGCATTAAAATAGTCTAATCCAGGAAAAAATTTTATGCTTTTGGTTTTTGATTTGTTAAAAAGTTTCGCAGAATAATTATAAAGGTATTTGCAACTGTTATTAAATATGAAATCTTTTATTCCAGGAGGAATTATTTCTTCCTCGTCAACTGGTAAATATGCTTTTAATTCATTATATAAATCTAGTAAATTTAATATAGTTTCTCCTTCAAATGGTTTTAAGTCTTTTTTAGGTACTTCGTTTAATAATTTAAGTACAGTAAGTACTGGTACTTTATTACAAAAATAGTAGCTATCGGCAATATTTCCTAAGAGTACTCTATATGCTTTTTTACTAATTGTTATAGTATTTAATGATTTAATAAAATTAGCAATAGGAGTTGGCTTTATTAGTGCACTTAAAAGTTCTAATAATATAGGTGAATAGATTACTTCAACTTTAGTTTTTGGCGATAAAGAACTTTTTAAAAAGATAATGTTAATCTTGGATTTTATTTTCTTAACTGCATTTGGATCTATTTTTTTCGTAATTAAGCCGGTCTCTATTAGCGATTCTTGACTAGCCTCATCTAAATAATTTTTGCTGGCACTAGATAATTCTTCATCCATTGCATTTAATATGTTTTCTTTTAAAGTTGTATTAACAACACTTATAGAAAGTTCATTAATTATTTGAGTACCTCTTTCGTAATTTTTAAGTATGCTTATAATCACATTTTTTGTAACAGCTTTAAAGGTATTACTTGACATTAAGCCTAATTCATTTAGAACTTCAGCTTTTTTTAAGAGTTTTAGTTTATTATCTTTTGTTTCATTTGTATTATCTAGATTATTGCTTGATGTTATAATTTCATTTGTTAAATTACTTGCAGATTTAATAATTTTATTATAAAGATTTTTAATATCCTCTATGCTGAATTCACTAGTTTTGCTATTTAAATCTAATGGTAGTTCTAGGATATTTGCTAGTTCAGATAATCTTTTATAAACTTCTTCTAATTTAGAATTAAACAATTTATATATTTTATCTTTTAGTTTAGTTCCAGTTTCTTTATCATAACCAATTAATTCTTCAAATTCATGAGCATACATCGTAAAATCAAATATTGGCAAGTGATGTTTAAATTCTATGCCACAACCATATTTAATAAAATCATGCCATGGAATACCGTCAAATAGTTTCATAAATTTTTCTTTAGATGATAAAGCGTCACAATTTAGATAGTTATTAAATTCCATATTTGCTTGAAAACCACTTATTTCAGTTATTGTTGAGGGAAGCTGTACAAGACTTAGTTGGACTGGCATACTATATTTGTTTGATAAACTAATAAATTTTTTAGTTCCTTCTTGTAATTGTATAGTAAGCTGGCTTTTTATAAAGTCATAACTATAGCTTAAAAAACCTGGTAGTCTATATAGACTTATGTCAATGCTTTCTAAGGATTTAGGACAGCAAAGCGTTGGAGTATCAGGATATGTTTTAATGCAAGAATATAGTTTGGTATAAAGATAAAAGATATTAGCTGAAGAAATTTTGTCTGATGTCCTAATGTTTTTTACGCCTTCTGGCATTTGTCTATATGTACCAGAAATTCTTATTATTCTATATAAAAGTTCATATAATTTAATAAGACTACGGAGTTTTTGGTTTTTTGAAATCTTTTCAAAACCTAACTTGATAATGTCTTCTTCTTTTTCATCCTTGTTAAGAGTAGTAAATTTATCTAAGTTATTTGGCTCTTTAAATAGTAATTCATTTGATAAAATTTTTAGAAATGAACTTAACGGTAAATTCTCAGTGTATTCTATATAATCATTTTTGCTAATGTAATTAAAAAGTTCACTACTTTTTACTAAATGGTTATTAAAATAACTTATTAGCTGATTTGGTTCGCTTATTCTAGCAAGAAGCGCAAGTTTAAATGGTTTATTAAAAATATCTTTTGCAGAAAAGTCGCCATTTTTATCAGTAATGATTTCTTTTAGTATTTTGATTAGATCATTATAAATAACAGAATTCATTTCACTTGCATTTTGTTTTGCAGCTTTGTCGTACGCATTATAAATTTCTTTGCTTGGGTCTTTTGATATTACATTAATTAGATTAAGAAGAATGGTTTCTAAGCTTGCCTGCTCTTCTTTGAAGAAAGAGTCAAATGATATGCCATTATAGTCATTACTTATTGCAAGGTTACATAAGATGTTGAATTTGGCTTTAAATAATTTTTCTTTTAAGTTATCTATTTTTTGATACCCTAATTCTTCTATACCGATACATTTAGCAATTAGTTTGTCTAGTTTTGTTAATGTTTCTTTTGGTGGAAGATTAGATGATAAAAGTTTTGTTAGATCTTCACTTATAGTGTTTGCTAGATGACTATCGTTATATATTTCGTCTTCTATTTGAACAGTTGCTTTAGCGATAGTAACTAGGGTTATTTCACTTAAGTTAATATCAAACCCTTCAATGATTTTTTTGTATCTGCTTAAAGTAACTTGGTTTTCCTCTTTTGGTAAATCAAGGGATGCTATCCTATCTTTTAAAGTGGTTATTTCTAGTAAATTACCAGTTATGGCATTTTGCATGCTAATTATTTGAATCTCTATTTGGCTGATTAAATTTTTAATAGTGTTCTTTTTGTTCATAGACATGAATGGGTTTCTTTTTAAAATATTTTCTAAAGCTGATTGTTTTAGAAATAAGTTATTGATATGGTTTACGATTAAAGCATGATAAAGTTTTTGCTTTTCTTCTAAAATAGATAAATAAGTGTGTTCTTTTTTATCACTTTGATTTATGGGATCTAGAATAAAGTCTATTTCTAAGTTAATTTTTGTTAGTTTGTTTATATAGTGATGTAAATATTTATCATCTTCTAGTTTTAAATCTAGTGATGTTAAGGTTTTATTTTGGTTAAGCTTAGCTAGATATACTCTTTCGTAAGTTTTAATTTCATTTTTATTTTCATGATAAAAATCTTCATTTGGTTTATAAATGAAGACTTTACCGGTTGTTATAAAATTGGTATTTGTACTAATTTTTTCTTTTTTAAATAGTTTACTAAATAGCCCCATAGTTAATTCCTTTTATTATTCGCCTTCTTTTAAAATGCTTAAGAAAGCTTCTGGTGGCACTTCTACACTACCAACCATTTTCATTCTTTTTTTACCTTCTTTTTGTTTTTCTAAAAGCTTACGCTTACGTGATACGTCACCACCATAACATTTTGCTAGAACGTTTTTACGCATGGCACTGATGTTTTCTCTTGAAATGACTTTTGAGCCAATACTGGCTTGAATAGGCACTTCAAACATCTGCCTTGGAATAAGAGTTCTTAAAGATTTAGTTATAGCATGGCCTCTGTTGTAAGCAGCATCTTTGTGAACGATTAGTGATAAAGCATCAACGATTTCACCGTTTATTAAAATATCCATTTTTACTAAATCGCTTATTTTGTATTCAGATATTTCATAGTCTAGTGAAGCATAGCCTTTAGTGTAGCTTTTTAGTTTATCAAAAAAGTCATAAACGATTTCGGCAAGTGGTAGTTCATAGATGATATTTACTCTTTTTGGGTCAATAAACTCAGTTGTTTTATAGATTCCACGTTTATCTTCACATAAGTTCATGATTGCGCCAATATAGTCACTTGGTACAAAGATACTTGCTTTAACGTAAGGCTCTTTGATGTATTTTATTTTTGTTTTATCGGGCATTTTGCATGGATTATCAACATCTACGGTTTCATCGTTTGTTAAAGTTACTTCATAGATTACTGATGGACTGGTTGCTATTATATCAATATTAAATTCTCTTTTGATTCTTTCTTTAAAAATATCCATATGTAGTAGTCCTAGAAAACCACATCTAAAGCCAAAGCCTAGAGCTTCACTGGTTTCTGGTTCAAATGTTAATGAGGCATCATTTAATTTTAGTTTTTCTATTGCTTCTTTTAGGGCATCGTATTTGTTTGGCTCTATTGGATAGATTCCACTATATACCATTGGTTTCATTGGTTTATAGCCTTGCAAAGGAGTATCAGCTTCATCTTCTTTTGTAGTAATTGTATCTCCTACTCTTACAGCATCTATGTTTTTAATGCTTGCGCATACCCAGCCAACATCGCCGGCATTTAATTCTTTTAGCTGTTTTTCTGCTGGAGTATTAATTCCTAACTCAGTAACCGTAAATGAGTCTTTATTTGACATCATTATGATGGTATCTCCTAGTTTTATTTTACCGCTTTTAACGCATACTGAAGCAATAACCCCACGATATGAATCAAAGTATGAGTCAAAAATTAAGGCTTTAGTGCCACCTTGTAAATTAGTTGGTGCTGGTACTCTTTCAATTATAGCATCTAATATTTCTTTAATACCAATACCGGTTTTAGCACTACATAGTAAAATTTCGTCTTCTTTAAAACCTAAGACTTCCACTAGTTCTTTTTTGACTTTTTCTACGTCAGCGTTTGGTAAATCTATTTTGTTAATTACGGGAATTATAGTAAGATCACTATTTAGAGCTAAGTATAAATTTGCAAGAGTTTGGGCTTCTATTCCTTGAGCTGCATCAACTAATAAAAGGGCACCTTCACAAGCTGCTAGTGAGCGTGATACTTCGTAGGAGAAGTCTACATGACCTGGAGTATCTATTAAATGAAGAGAATAACCATTATATTCAATGCAAGCAGTATTTAACTTAATTGTAATACCTCTTTCTCTTTCAATGTCCATATTATCTAAAATTTGAGCTTTCATTTCTCTTTTTGATACGGCACCAGTATATTCTAATAAACGGTCTGCCAGTGTGCTTTTACCATGATCTATATGTGCGATAATGCAAAAGTTACGTATTTTATCCATGTTTATCACCTGCTTAGTTAATTTTATCATACTTTGTAAAAGAAAAAAAGAAGCTTTTATTCAGCTTCAATTACGGCTTTAATTCTTCTTACGCCAGCTGATGATGCTTCTTCTTTAACAATTTTAAATTTACCTATTTCTTTAGTGCTTTTAACGTGTGGCCCCATACATATTTCTTTAGATACGTCACCAATAAAGTACACAGTTACAATGTCAGGGTATCTATCAATGAATGAATGCTCAGCACCGATTTTGACAGCTTCTTCTTTACTCATTTCTTTTACTGTTACTTCTAAGTCTTCATTAATCCATTTATTTACTAGTTCTTCAGTTTTTTGTAATTCTTCAGATGTTAATTTATGGTCGCAAGAAAAGTCAAAGCGCATTCTTTCATTATTGATGTTTGATCCTTTTTGATGAACATCTTTATTTACGGTAATTTTTAATGCAGCATTTAAAAGATGAGTTGCAGTATGGTATCTTGTTTCGGTTTCACTGTCGCCAGCAAGACCACCTTTAAACATACCTTTTGACGCTGTACGAGATTTTTCTTGATGCTCTTTAAATTTTTCGGCAAAGCCTGCTTCATCAACTTTAAGATTTTTTTCACTTGCTAGTTCAAGAGTAAGCTCAATTGGAAAACCATAAGTATCATATAGTTTAAATGCTAAATTCTTATCTATTTCAGTTAACCCTTCTGTTTCTTTAGCAAAGACTTTTAAGCCTTTTTCTAGAGTTTTACTAAATTTAACTTTTTCTTTTTTTAGTTCTTCTATAATATGATCTTCATTTTGTTTTAATTCACCATAGTATTTTGCGTATTTTGAAATTATCATATTTGCTAGAATTTCTTCAAAGTTACTATTTAAGTCTATGTTTAGTTTTCTAGCATGACGTAACATTCTTCTAATTAATCTTCTTAGAATATATCCTCTATCAGTATTTGATGGGACAACACCTGCTTCATCAGCTAGGATAAAGACACTTGTTCTGATATGATCAGCAATAATTCTAATAGATTTTTCATTGCCTTCATAAGGAAGATTAGATATTTCACAAATTTTATTAATTATATCTAACCAAACACTTGATTTGTAGTTGTCATTAACGCCTTCTAGGACTGCTACTACTCTTTCTAATCCCATACCAGTATCAACATTTTTATTAGGTAAAAGTTCTACAGTGCCATCTTCTTTTTTGACATATTCCATAAAAACGTTATTCCAAATTTCAACCCATCTTGAATCTTCAGGGTCAAAAACTTGAGGAGCTTCATCATTACTACGGAAGTAAAATATTTCAGTATCACCACCACATGGTCCAGTTTCTCCAGCTATCCAAAAGTTATCTTCTTTACCTAAACAAGCTATTCTTTCTTTTGGAATACCTAGATTTTCCCAACAGAAAATACTTACTTCATCTTTAGGAATTTGATCATCGCCTTTATAAACAGTTACAGCTAACTTTTCTACCGGAATATTTAATACTTTTGTAAGAAATTCAAAGCTATATTCAATGCTTTCTTTTTTAAAGTAATCCCCTAGTGACCAGTTTCCTAACATTTCAAAGAATGTATGATGAGTTACGTCTCCAACAGAATCTAAATCATTAGTACGAATACATTTTTGGTAATCTACTAATCTCGTTCCATAAGGATGAGGTTTACCCATTAAATATGGAATAAGTGGCTGCATACCAGCTGTATTAAATAATACGCTTGCGTCATTTTCAGGAACTACTGGCGCTGAAGGAATTTGTTTGTGTCCTTTACTAACAAAATAATTTATGTATAAGTCTTTTAAATTCATATAAATTCCTCTTTTCGTTTCTATAAAAGAATTTTATCACAAAAAAAACTATTTTAAAATAGTTAATTGCGGTTTATTTCCAAATACTTTTAGGAATTAAAATAGTTTCTATAATGGCTTTATTTTCACTTATTTTGATATCTAAAACTTTAGCTAAGCTTTCTTTTGCTAATAAGAACTCTAATTGTTCTTTTTTATAGCTTAGAATATCAGTTATTAATGGTGCCCCTTCATTAAATTCTCTAGGTACATAATATTTAATTAAGATGTTAGAAATACCGTGATTTTCTATTTCAGTTTCAAAGTAACTTGCTTTTTTGGTAAGGGCTGTACTAGTAAAGCCATCTTCATAGATAAAATGTTCTTTTAAGTGATTTAATTCATTTAAATTATGCACGCCATATTTTTTAAAAGCGTCTATGGTTACACCTCTAAATACCATAAAGTTTTTATTAGTTTTGGGAAATAAGCTAATGGCTTTTTCAATATTTGTTGTTAGCTCGTTTGCCTCTTTAATTTTTTCTTTATCTACTTCACCATTTATTTCGTTATCCCAGTTATTTCTTAAGATGGCATTAATATCTTTAAAAGAGGCACCAGTATATTTTCTTAAAGCAGTAATTAATACTGGATCTGTTTCTTTAGTAAAATTATTAATTAGAGGCATAAAGATATCATTTATCTCTTGTGCATCTTTAAATTCTATGTAATTATTAAAGTCTTCTTCTTGAATAAAATTATTAATATTTTTTAATTTATCGCCCTTAATAAGCGAGTAAATATATTTTATTTCTTTACTTTCTATCAATTTAAAAACTCCTAACTTTTGATTTTTTCTAGGAACTTTTTACTTTTTAAATAAAGCCCTGTGTATCTATCATAATAAGTTTTTAGAAAGTAGTCTATGTTATTTTTTACTTCAGCGCTTATTTCTAGTTTACTGATAGTATTTATATCTACTAAATAGTACATTCTTAGCATTTTTAAAGTTTTACTATTATAGATAATTTGATTAGTATAACATTTTTTACAGATATAACCACCATCATCTGCTGATATGGTAATAATATCGGTTTTGCTACCACACAAGCAGCATGAGTCAAAAACAAGGCCTACACCGAGGTAGTCTAACATTTTAGTTTCATAAATATTAGTTATTATTCCTGGGTCTAGGCCGTCATTTATTTTTAACAAACTACTAATTAGTAAATCATATATTTTAGGGTTTAAATTTTGTTTAAATACTTGTTTGGATAGATCGCATAGATAAGACATATAACTAATTAAGATAATATCGTTTTTGATGTTTTTAAAGTCATTAATAATATCAGCTTCTTTAATGGTACTTAATTTATTTTCTTTATAGTAAAGCCAAAATCTAGAATATGATAAATTCATTGTTGGTACTCTTAATGGACTTTTTAAACTTTTAGCGCCTTTGACGATGGCACTTACGATACCATCTGCTGTTAAGATATTAATTATTTTACTTGTTTCTTGATAATTTGTTTCACTTATTACTATGCCTTCTACCTCAGTTAACATTTACTACTCACCTTTTTTATATATTAAATAATATTTTATTTCTCCTGTTTCTTTAAATAGTTCCCAAGCTTCTTTCTTTGTCATATAATCCCCAGCCGCCTTTCTACTACTATAATGGGATTATATATTATATTTTATTCACTTTTTTGAAAATGGCAATTTTCCAGTAACATATTCATGGTATGCATCTTTATATGTGTATAGAGTTAGTGGGATATTATTATCATTTAAATAAGCGATAATATCATCTATTTCATCGTTAAATAGAACACGACCATTTTCAGTGTATGAATATTTAATTATTCTTTCTTTATCTACTTTATGATCGCCAATTAAAGTTAATGATTTAAACTGCTGGATAATATGTCCGTAATTTTGTTCTAATCGTTGTTGGTAATACATTCTAAATGCGGCACTAATTAGTTGATCCATACTATAATGAGTTGTTCTATAATAATCTAAAACTGTAAATTTTCTACTATTACCATTTTCATCTTCTATTCCGAATTGAATTTTAAATGCTACATCTTTTATAAGATCTTTGACACTTTCTTCTCTTATAAATCTTTCTCTAGCAAATTCTTCACATAAAGCATGAAACTCTGGAGTGTATTTTTGCATATCTTGATCTTCTGCGACTTTTTGTAATACTTCATTGATTTGCTGAACACTTGATTTTCCTTTTAACGATTTCATTAATTCTAGTGGTTCAATTAAATCAGAGCTTAAATATGCTTTAAATACTTCGGCTACTCCTTGTTCAGATTCTAATACAGATTTTTTAATGCTTTCTTTTGCTGCATCTTGGCCTATTTTTTCGGCAACTTCAAGAAATGCTTGTGCTTTATCGGCATATTCCGGGGATGTATTTAAAATTTCCCTAAGATAATTTCTTTGTCTTTGTTTTTGCCATTTGCTTAAACGATTATAATAATCTGGAAATTCTTCTATATCAAGTTTTAGTACTTTGCTTACTGTAAGACTGTCAGCTTTAGCTTGAACATTTCTTCTAGTTTTTTCTTGGTATTGCATAATGGCTTCGTTTTCGGGATTTTCAATACTTTCATTAGCTATATACATTTTTATGTAATTTTTTAGAGTTTCAGTCATATAATACTCTCCAAAAAATAAAGTATTTTCTAAATTTGTATAAGTTGCACCATTTACATAGGCTTCTAGGCAAGTTTTACCTATTTCTATTTTTTGATCACGTGTTAGTTTCATCTAATTCAACTCCTTAATAATCTCTAAAACCTAATTCGGTTAAATATTTTTCTTTATCACGCCAATTTTTAATTGTTTTTACAAATAACTCTAAATATACTTGTTTGTGTAACATGGTTTCAATATCTCTTCTTGCATAAGAACCAATAGTTTTAATCATTGAGCCTTGATGACCAACAATTATTTTCTTTAGTGAATCTCTATCAACAATAATATCTACATTAATATTTATAATATTACTTTTTTCTTCGTAAAGGGTTGTTACACAGGTTACTGAGTGTGGTACTTCATCATTAGTTAAGTTTAAGATTTTTTCTCTTACTAGCTCACTGATGATAAATCTAACACTAGTATTAGTAAGAGTTTCATCGTCATAGTATTTGATATCGTCTGTTAAATATTTTTTGATAACACTAATTAGACGGCTTACGTTATCATCTTTAATAGCACTTATTGGTACGATATCTGCAAAGTCATATAAGTCTTTATATCTATTAATAGCATTTAATATTTCTTCGTTATTTAGCTTGTCTATTTTATTTAGCACTAGGATAACTGGTGACTTTACTTTGTTTAGGGTTTCTACGATAAATTTATCGCCTTTACCAAGAGGTGCAGTGGCATCTACCATAAAAAGTATGACATCTATATCATCAAGAGATTTGTATGATTCTTGGTTAAGCAGTTTACCTAGTCTATCTTGAGGCTTATGAATTCCTGGAGTGTCTATAAATATTATTTGCGTATCTTCATCATTGTATACTCCTTGAATGGCGTTTCTAGTAGTACCAGCTACGTTTGATACAATTGCTAAGTGAGTTTTTAAAATGGTGTTTAGTAGGGTACTTTTACCAGTGTTTGGTCTACCTATGATACTTACAAAACCACTTTTCATAAAATCATCCTTTCTTTTAATAGATATTGAATGTTAATGAGCCAACTTTTAATATTTTTTCGTTACGATTTAAATCATATAAATAAACTAATGAGCTTGGCCCCATGAACTCAATTATAACATCTTTATTAAAATATTTTAAGTCATTTATATTATTTGAACCAACCATTATATATATTTTATCAAAATCTCCCTTTTTGTAGCCACAAGCTACGGCTCTAGCAATGGCTGCTTGCTCTGCGTAAATGGCATCACGAAAAATATTATTTTTAACGGTTACGCCTCCAAATGTACGCCCGTCAGTAGTTACTACTACACTGCTAAAACATAAAGCATCATGTGGAGCATGAGCATTACTTAATAATCTTTCTAATTCGTTAATCATGTTTTTCCTCCAAAACAAATGGATGTGGGCATAAGTCTTTTACTTTAAATACTTCACATTTACCATTTTTATTATAGCAGTAGACGTTTGCTTCTTCACTAAAGAACTCAACAAGTAATTCTCTACATAAAAAGCAAGGCTTACAAATTTCTTTACTGCTACCCATAACGTGAATTTCTTTAAAATCTTCTTTTTTGTAACCATCAGCAATTGCAGAAGCTACGGCAACTTGCTCGGCACATAATCCATTTTTGTATGAAGCATTTTCAACATTTACCCCAATAAATTCTTGATTATTAGTCATAATTAGAATACAAGCAACATTAAATTTACTATAAGGGGTATAGGCGTTTTTGATTATTTTTTTTAAATTTTCAACCATTTTTATTCTTCCTAATCTATAATATTTTTTTCATTTAAGATTTCTTTTTGTAAGTCAAACATTTCCTTTTCTTCTTTTTCTCCTAGTGTGTGATCGTATCCTAGAAGATGTAATAAACCATGAACTGCTAAAAAGGATAGTTCGCGTTTTTCACTATGGGCATATTCTATGGCTTGGCTTTTCATTTTCGGAATGCTGATATAAATATCACCTAAAACATTGATTGGGCCAGGAATTGCACCATTATCATTTAAAGCAAAACTTATTACATCTGTTGTTCTGTCAATTCCCCGATAGGTTTTATTTAGTTCATGAACTTCTTCATCACTAGTAAGAATTAAACTGAAACAAGCATTATCTATTTTTAATTTTTTAAGAGCATATTCTAATACATCTTCTAAATAATCATAATCTTTATAATTTACTTTATCAATAATTTCTATATCATTCATAATCTTACTCCATATATATTTAATATTATAATACTTAAAGTTACTATTACGATAATGCAAATAACGTTAAGTAACAAATTGTTTTTAAGGGTGTCTGAGTATTTTTTAAATACAAGTTTGGTTATTACATATATTAGATAGCCAAATAAGCCACCTATTACATTTAGGATAATGTCGTCAATGTCAAAGCTTCTACCAATACATGACTGGATAGTTTCAATGCTAAAACTAGTGATGAAAGTAATTAAAAGATTGTACCAAACTTTTGGCAGTTTGCAGTAATAACTTATAAAGTAACCAAAAGGAACAAATATTAAAATGTTACCAATAACGTTACGATAAAATAACTTACTATTTAAATGGTACCTAAACATTTCTTTAAACGGGATAAAATTATTTGAATAGGATTCAAAATCGGTGCTTGTTACTAGTTCAAATAGTAATAAAATATACACAATAAATGATAGTGATAACAGTTCTTTATACAAGACAAACTTCTTTTTGTTTACTTTTATATAAGTTAGTCTAATGGTTATTAATACAATAACAAATAATAATAGCATCGGCCACATTTCAATTAAGAGATTAATTGCTTTGGTTGGTATCATTTAGATCACTTTCCTCAATGTATGAATACTCGTTTATTAATTCATTTGTAATAACAAATACTCTATAATTTATTGTACTATCATTTTCATCTTTTTTCAAAACTTTTTGACTAATTATTTCACCTTTTCCAGCAAGTTTTTTATTAAATTCTTCTTTTATGCGATTTAGGGCGTCTTTTTCTTCGTTTTTTCTAGGTGTTTTGGTATACTCTATTTCTTTGTAGATTTTGATTTTTAGCCATAAGATTTTAATTTCTTTAATATTTTCTTGTTTGAAATACTGATATTTATTTTTTCTTAGAATGCGATTATTGATATTAAAGTTATATCTTTCATTACCAGTTTTAGTTTCTATTTCTTCAGTTTTAGGCATACTGATTTCGGCGTTGTACCAAATATTGCCGTAAACTTCTCCGGTCGCAGGTACAAGACCTTTAACATTTTCATATAGCGTTATTTTGCCACTTATTAGAGTAGAACCTTTTTTGACATAATCACCACTTCTTACAAGAGGAACTCCTTTTGTGCTAACTACTTTGGTGATGTAAGCATCTTTTAAAGCGATGATATCTCTTGGCCCATCTTCAGTTTTTGGCGCGATAATAATTCGTTCTTCAGCTCTAATAATATATTTCATCCCATCTTTAGTAATGCTTAGCCACTCTAGAGTATTTGGATTGTCTTTTAAAATTTCTTTAGTTATTTTATCTAGTGTTTCAAAAGAATAACCAAGAGTATATTTTTTTATGCCATGATTTTTTAATTCTTCGCTGACAAGTTTTCTAATACGACTATTTTGATGGATGACTTGCACATCTAAAATATAATTTGATAAATAGTTTACCCAAATAAAAGATAACGCTACTACGAGAATATAAAAAAGATTTTGCTTAATTAAGTATTTTAAAGAAAGAAATCCATCATATTTAAAAACTCTAATTTTAGAGTAATAGTTTAATTTTTTTATCTTACGATAATCTTTAACATCAATTAAAACTTCTAAATGGTCTTTAAAATATTTTACATCATATAAAGCTATTTGATTATCTATACATTTTTTAATAAATTTATTTTCATATTTTTTTACTTCAAGCCATATTCTTTTATTCATATAAGACTCCGCTAATGATTCCTTCAATAAGTAACTCTACTTTTTCTAGTCTCTTTATTTTAAGGTTTAGACCTTTTATTTTAATATTTTGATTAGCTAGTTTAACTAAAATTACTTTATCAGAGAAAGATAGAATACACTCATAGTTATATATATAAATATTATTATCATATAAACAAATATAGTATGATTTATCTCTTAAGGCATTGTCTATTATATTTAGCATATTCTTCACCACTTAATTATATGTGGCATAGAAAAAAATAAGACATGAGTGCCTTATTTATGATGATATTTTGTACGGAGAACTAGATGTTCCTGAACCACTTGTTATTTTGACTTTTGACAGTAATGATATAGAAGGACGAACAGCAACATTAGGGCTAGATGGAGCAACGTATCCATCGTAAGCTAAGTTTCCATTTTTTGATACATACCACAATCGGGAACAGCTCCAAAAATCCCCTGGTGATATTGTCCACCAAAATTCTGCTGATGAGTTTTGATATAAATAAAAAGTGGTATTATTTTTTCCATACATACTTCCAGCAAATGCTAGTTCATCAGCAGTTAACAATCCTATTTTAGCATAGCCATTTAGGGCTCCGTTACCATATTTTGTATCATTTACGGTAAACTTAGATAATTTACCGCCGTTATTATCATTTGGGCATACTAGTGAAGGGGCTGCTATAACAATATTGTTAACCCTTTGATATAATCTTTGCGTGGTTTGATAATAATTACTATTTGTGCCATATCCAAAATTTGTACCATTTGTTTGAAGATTCCAAGGGTCATAACTTGTATTAGTTATAACATTTTTATCATTACACCAAATTGTATCAGCTAAATGGTTTGCGTTAAAGCCACTTTGTTTTACTAACACGTTTTGATACCAGTTATTTAAAGTTGATACCATTAAACTTGCATTATTGTTTGCGTGTGTAACCGCATAGCTACTAGCACCTGTAGTACCATACATTAAGCCAATATAAGCATTGTCGTACATATTATTGTTATAATTAAAATATAAAGTCCCGCCAAGTCTAATGTAAGCTAAATTGGTTCCGGTTACACTACACGGGGAATAACTACTACGAGTTGTATTTGTATCTGTTAAACCATTGTAATTATATAAAACTAACTTAATTGAGCCATCACCGGTTACTCTTACTATTCGCCAGCACATATTGGCATACTCAACAAAATTATTGGTTACTGCTCCTCTAAAATAATAAGACGTCCCATAATCATCTGCTTCACTAACAAGAGCTGCTTCATTAGAGGATGAAATTTCTTGTCCTGGATATGTTGAAGGAGAACTAATTACAGTATTAGTCCTTTTAATGGCGGCAAGAAGTGTCCCGTTTCCAGGACTTGCCCAGGTTGGTAAAAATTCAAAGTCAATATTACATTTTGCTTTATTCGCTACAATATTTTTTACATTAAAAACCCATTTTGTTCCATTCCAAACTGCTTCTCCAATTCCATTTGTACATGTTACAGTCGCAGCATAACCGGATGACGTTGGAAAAGAACTTGTTTCATTACCGTCTATGGTTATTGCCAAAAGTGGTTCTTCTTTTTCGTTCCATTTAGCATCTACTAAAGTTTCACTCTCATATCTTTTTAAAATTACGACACTAGTTACTACTATAAATACACTCAAAAGAAGAACTAGTGATAAGTTTTTGATTTTCATTTTACCACCTATTTTCTTCTTTTATTATATAACAACCCCCCC